>JAHFTU010000023.1 GCA_023269295.1 Candidatus Woesearchaeota archaeon
ATGGAGCTTCTGCCGCAGCTTGACCATGTAGGCTTTTTCCACTTCAAAACGGGGGTGCATGAGGCGGTTTGCAAACTCGCCGTCATTGGTCAGGATTAGCAGCCCTTCAGCGTCAACGTCGAGCCTGCCGACAGGGTAAACCTTTTCAGGAACCTGCACGAGGTCAGTGACTTTTTTCATTGCAAACTTGTCAGCAGTTGTTGTGACATACCCTGAAGGCTTGTAGAGCAGGATGTACTTTTTCCGCTGCATCCCAAGCAGGGTTCCGTCTACTGTTATCATGTCTTTTTCATCATCAGCCTTCTGCCCGATCACAGCAAGCCTTCCGTTTACCAGCACCCTGCCCTGCAGGATTAGCTCCTCGCTTTTCCTCCTAGAAGCAACCCCGGCTGCTGAAAGTACTTTTTGGATGCGCTGCAGCATTTTGCTTACCTGTCCTGCCGGCGCATCTTTGCGATTAGCATTTCAAGCGTGTCTATCTGCTTCATGAGCCGCAGCTTTTCAGAATCCGCTGCTGCCAGCTGGTGCGAGAATTTTGTGAGCTCAAAGTCCTCTGCCTTTATTTTCTCAGCCACAGAGGACAGCTTGGCCACATCAGCCTTTAGCTTGTTCAATTCGCCACTAACTGCAGTTGCTGCTGTTGCGACCTCGTTCTTCAGCTTTTCAGTACCTTCGAGCCTTTGCCTGACTTCCTTTGTCAGCTCGAAAAGCTCGTCTGTAATCTTTTGCTTCACGCTTGACTGTATATGCGTGGACAATGCCTTGAGCTCTGCCAGTGTCCTGGCCAGCTCGTCCTGCAGCTGCTTTGCCGCGGCAACCGATTTTTTGGCTTCTTCTGCCATCAGGGCAGCCGCTGTCTTGGCTTCCTCGCTTTCTTTTTTCAGCCCTGCAATGAGCTCAGTTTGCTCTTTTACAGCTGCTGTTGCCTGCCTTAGCTGCCCGGCAAGCTCGCCCGCGAGCTTTTTCACCTCGCTGCCTGAGAAAATTTCCTTGATGTTCGAAAGCATAAGCAAAGCAGAAAGGCAGGGCATTTAAGAAGCTTTTGGCAGTGTTAACAGTGTTCAATGCAGCTCGCTAAGAAGCTATGCCTCTTTAAGTGACGAAGGAAGTGTTAGCCCTTTATGGTTAAGAGAGCCCGAATCATCAGTTCCCGGTGTTCTATTTTAGAGAAAAATTCAGAATCATCAATCAGGGCCCTGTCCCGGAAAAACATCCCGATCCTAATATGGTCAACATCAGTCATCTTTAGATCTCTCAGCACAGACTTAAATATTGGTCCATAGTTTTCAGCTAACTGATTAATGGCTGCTTCAAAGTCCTCAACAAAGTGCTGAGAGAACTCCTTAACTAAAGTTTCATGGTGCTGATTCATCGGTACTGCAGTTGCGCCTCTGGATAAATTTGCACGTAAGCGCTGCTCAAGCGTGCCAGACTCATCGTGAAGCGCCTTAGGCGCCAATCGCCACTGGGCGCCAAGGGCAACGGGCTGCCCGTTGGGTGGGGAATACACCATGACGCGAGCACAGCCATCGTGCAACATTCCTGTTTCGGGATGAGCGATGGGAATTGAAGGAATGAACGGTTGATAAACTGTAACCAAATCATCCACAGAGTCTGCCCTGCTGCTGAGAGAGTTAATTCTGAGAGAGTTAATTATTTCCCTGATTATTATTGGAGGGTCCCGTCGCGGCTTAAGCGCAGCTGTTGTTATTGTCTGCGAACGTAGCTGCTTCAGAACTTCTTCACGAACCAGAATTTCTACACCATTTCCAGAAGAGGATGCTCCTCTTTTTTTGACAACGAGATTTCCAGGGAGCTCCTCGATAAAGGCAATCAAATCGTTGCGGTCAGTTAATCCGAGACCGTAAGGCATGGTCGGCGGCAAATATTTTGAAAAGTCGTGCCCTCTCAATTGGCTGGTATGCCATATCAAAGCTTTTGAGTTAAGCACCCCCTCTATCAGTGGCGTGTTCAGAAAAAGGGATTGAAACTCTTCAGGCACTCTGGCGAGTGTCTCGGACTCTGAACGAATAAGCCCCACTTCATCCGGCCTTAACCGCAGGCTCCTACCGTTAAGCAAACGAAACTCGAGCCAGCCCTTGCCGAAGGTCATTTTGTCATAAAGCATTATTGGCACGCCTGTTTGTTGCCCGCCAAGCGCATAGAAAACTTCTTCTGGGTCAGGAGACACTTCTAATCGCTCTATCTCGAAAGCGAGCTGGTCATCAAGCCAGTCATAATTAAAATCGTAATGGTCTCCAACTGTTTGCCGAAGCTTCTGGTAGTACCTTTTCCGGTTTTCTGTATCTTTTCGAAGGGCTCCTACTATTGCAGTGCGCCCAAGAGGGTCCGGCACCTCACGATTCCATGAGCTTACAAATATTGGCTTCCCTTTGACTGTTTCACTTATTAGATGCGCAAAAGCGCGATAGTACTCCATGCCTTCGGGGTATTTAAAGAAGTCTGTACCTGAATCTACACCGTTAAGTTCTATCCCGACAGGTCTAACGCTTGCGCCAGCATTATGGTCTGTGACAGGCATAAGCTTAACATCAACACCGTAGAGGTTTCCTTTAGCATTACTCATACTGGGCTGGCTAATCGCATTTCATTTATAAATCTGTTTTTCCATAGCAGCAAAGAGTCCATAACATATTTAAACGCCCTTCCAACACATTTTCTTGATCAACCTTCTTTTCTAAAGAAGGTTGTGCCCCCATGGTCCAACGGACAAGATACGGCCCCGCGAGTGACCTTCTTAGGAAGAAGGTCAATCAAGAAACGGCTAGGCTGGGATCTGGGTTCAATTCCCAGTGGGGGCGTTAGCTGTCCAACCACTGGGTCCCAAGCCAACAGGCGCGGAAACCCAGTGGGGCGCTTTTTCTTTCTCGCACAATTTTTATCCTTGCAATAACCAACTCCCCATAAAACAGTAAAATATATAAATATGTAAATATCACCATAGTATTATGGTTGAATTAACATGATTAGCAGGGAAGTAGACGTGATTAAATACCTGCTTAGGAATAAAGGCAACGACATTAATATCAGCCAGATAGCCAAAGGACTAAAAATGGATTACAAAAACACTCATAACATTGTGAAAAGACTGGCTAAAAAAGGCCTAGTTAATCTCAAAATATTCGGCAGATCGCTAAAGGTAACACTCATTGATAAAAATGACCCTCGGATTATTGAAGCTGAATATAGTCGAAGAGAGGACATTCTCAAGGATAATAACCTCCGTGTAATACATGATAATTATTGCAGAAACATGAAAAGCAAATTTTACACAATGCTTCTCTTTGGTTCGCATGCAAAGGGAACAAGCACAAAGCGCTCAGACATTGACTTGCTGTTTATTGTGCCAGATAGACTCGCAGAAACATATGAAACAAATATCCAAAGCATTGCCTCAATGCTTCCTTTTGAACTTCATCTTAACATTTTTACAGAAAAAGATTTCCTGGCAATGAGAAACTCAAGAGAATTTACAGTTGGCAGTGAAGCAATAAAGAATAATATCCTGCTCCACGGGATAGAAGCATATTACGAGCTGATTGAATGATAGATGAAAAAAGAAAAAAGGAAGCGAAAAGCAATTTTGACAGGTACCTCGCTGAAGGATTAATCAAAAAAGAGAGAAATGATGCATCAAAAGGAATGTATCTCAAAAATGCTGAGATTTCCTTACAGGTTGCCGGCGAACTTTCGAAAAGTCCCTTAAAACCTCATCTCTGGGTGATTGTGTGCGCCTATTATTCAATGTTTTACATTGCCAATGCTGTCTTAATCAGCCTTGGCTACAAAACCCAGCACAAAATAGCCCATAAAGTAACTAGTGATGCCTTAATTGTTCTTGTGCTCCACCTGCTTAAAAAAGAGCTGCTTGAAAGTTATGAAGCAATGCAAAAAGATGCCTTGGACCTGGCAGCTATTAAAGCAGAGACCATCATCGAAAGCTATGATCTTGAGCTTGATAAACGTTCCACATTTCAGTATAATATGCTGGAGCAGACAAAAGAAAGCAAGGCGATAACCTCACTGCAAAGGGCAAAGGAGTTTGCGTTTGAGATGAAGAAAATCCTGGCCGTTTGATTTTCGGCTCCAGTGGGGGCGTTTTTTCTAGACATTAGAAAGCAAAAGATTTATATACATATTGTAACATTTGCAAACATATGGAAGCAACTGTTGCAGTCAGGATAGGGAGGGAGAGGTTGGCTGAGATAAAGGCCATATCAAAAGAAGAGAATAAGAAAAATTCAGAAGTGCTTCGTGAGGCGTTAGATTTGGGGCTCAGGGAAAAGAAGCTTGCTGTTGCCATTGAAAAATACAAGAATAAGCAGGTAAGCGTTGGCAAGGCAGCGGAGTTAGCGGACGTGCCTTTAAGCACGTTTTTGGATATTTTAAGGGTGCGTAACGTGCCATTTAATTATACAGTCAGGGAATTAATGGAAGACTTTGAGGGCTTTATATGATTTCCAATGCAAGCCCCCTCATTAATTTTGCCAAGTTGAACAAGTTAACAATTCTCATTAAATCCGTTGGAACGCTAAAAATCAGTGAAACTGTTTTAAAGGAAGTTGCTCAAAAAGAGAGTTACTCCCAAGAAGCTGAGCTTCTTAAGGAGCAAATTGAACGAGCTAACATTGCTGTTAAAAGGCTAAATGCAGTTTTCTTGCAGAAATCTGCTCAGATAAGAGCTGCATTTAGAAGCCTGGGCATTGGAGAGTCAGAAACAATTGCTCTCGCCCTTCAGGAAGGGGAGAGTGAAGTGCTAATGGATGATTTACAGGCAAGGGAGGTAGCTAAGCTAAACGGGCTTAAGCCAGTTGGTTCGCTACGGGTTTTGCTCATTGGCTTCAATAAAGGCATAATTGGCGAAAGTGACGTTACGAACTTGTTTAGGCAAATGGCAGAAAACAAGTTTTGGGTTAGTGGTGAAATCGCTCTAAAGTTCCTAGAGCTTTTCGAGAAAGCCAAGAAAAAGAAGCGCTAGAGCAGCAACATTTATTATGCAAAACCTGATTCTCCTTTCTAGTGCCCTCTTGGTCTAATCCGGACTATGACAAGAGCTTCCGGAGCTTTTAATCCGGGTTCAAATCCCGGAGAGGGCGTCCCGTTTTTCCGCCAGCGCTTTTGCCGCGCACGGGAAAAGGGCTGCCAGGAGAGGGCGCCATTTATTGTTGCCATTTTAGAATTAAGCATTAAATATTTATAGCACCTTGTGCAAACAACAGGCTGAAATTTAGGAGGTAAGGAAGAATGCCAAAGGTAACTGTTTACAGCACGCCCACGTGCCCGTGGTGCCACAAGGAAAAGGACTTCCTGAAGGAGAACAATATCCCTTTCGAGGACGTGAATGTTGCAGCTGACCACAAGGCCGCGCAGCACATGATTGAGAAGTCAGGCCAGATGGGCGTTCCGGTTACCGACATTGACGGGACAATCATTGTTGGCTTTGACAAGAACGCGCTGAAGAAGGCGCTGAAGCTCAACTGATTGGGTGAATGAAATGGGATGCGCGTGTGGAAGCGGCGGATGCTGCTCGGATGAGGGCGGCAGCGGCAAGTAACCGTAAAGTTTTCAACAAATTCTTAGAAAAGTATTTAAACGTGCTCAGGCACAGCTCTTAGCAAAATGGAAACCGTAACCGTGCAAAAGCGAAAGACGAAAAGCGTTAAGACCGCTGAAAAGGACAAGGTTGACTGGGATTTAGTTGAAAGCATTAAGAGGGGCCTGGAAGACCTAAAGGCTGGAAGAATAAGAAAAGTCAGGTAAATGCTGCAGTTTTTCTGCCGACTTTCTGAATTCCGGCAATGAACTCTTAATTTCATCGATAGTTTTCTGTTGCATTTTCTTGTCACTTATAGATGCCATCATGGCTAAGCTCAAATCTTCATAAACAAGGAAATACATCCGTTTTCCATCGATTCTTTTTTCTCGCAGGAAGGTAAAACGAAGCGGCTTGCCAGTAAACGGATTTTTGGCTATTTCAGCTTCTAGTTTTGTGACCCTTTCTCGTTCATGAAGAGCCAAGAGTTTGTACATCTTCTTCTCAAACTCTTCTATTCTGAAGACCTTAAACATAATATCCAATCACCGGCACCATCAGGCATGCCATGAGCAGCTGCCGGCTTGACCTTGTCAGCACCGGAACCATGCCAATTGCTGCAGCAACAGCAAGAACAAGCAAGCCAATCAGCCCTGAAAAAGCTGCAACAAATAACGCTATGAGTATTATTACGGCCCAGCTCAGGAGGGCGTAGTTAATCCTTGCTGTCAGCTGGATGAAAAGCCTTGAGAGGAAAAGCACGCTCATGCAGGACAGGAAAGCAGCAATCACTGCAACAATCAGGAACAAGATTGTTGAATCCTTTGTTAGCGGCATTATGTTTTCCATTACGGCTATTGAGCCGTTTCTTGCCTTGCCAAATGAGTACAGGGTTAGCAGGGCAAAAAGCATTGATGCTGATGAGATTACGCCCAGGAGGAAGACGTAAGCAGGTGCCCTTATTTTCCCAAGCACAACTGTGCCAAGAAGCGCTGCCTGGGCTGGCCCCAGCGAGGGAAAGAGCCCCATAAGTGAGCTTGACAGGAGCCCGACAGCAGCTGTCTTTGCTGCTGCAAGGGGCTTTTTGATTTTTATCTCAGCGTTTGAATGCTGGATGGGGAATGATGACTTGTGCAGCAGGCCCCCGATGAGTGAGCTTAGCCCGAAAAGGCCTGAAAACATGGGCAGCAGGGGCTGGTTGAGGTTTGGCAGCCTGAAAACAACTAATCCAAAAGTGCCTGCCAGTACAATAATCAATGCTTTTACAGCAGCGTCTTTGATGGTTTGGCTCCGCGCAACCTGCAGGATGACAATTGAAGCTAAAATGAGCGGCACGTAGCTTTTGGTGGCGGCAAAAAGAGGTTTTATAATTAGTAGCAGCAGCGGTGACAGCCCCGCAAGCGCAACCACCCCGATTAGAGCGCCGAGGGCAGCGAGCATTGCCGCTTTTCTTCCTTCCCCGCGCAAGAGCATCCTGTGGCCAGGCAGCACTGCCAGCGCTGCTTCTGACTCTGAAAATCCGAGAAAGATTGATGGCAGGAAGTCGTGGAATACGTGGCTGATTGACATTGCGAGGATAAAAACTGCGGCTGCAAGCGAGCTTTCAGGATTTGCAAAATTTCTGTTGCCATATAGCAGTGATGCCACGACAACAGCTACAAGGTTTATGTGCAGCCCTGGGAGTATGCCTGTGATTATGCCTGCTGCAAAGCCAGCCAATGCTGCGATGATTGAAACTGCCGCATAGGCGAGCTCAGTCATTTTCCTCACCGAGGGCGTATTGGCTGCTGTTTATTGGCTTAAGTTTCGCGATAATCAGAGAGGGCTTGCCGTTGTAATTCCTGAGCTCTCCTGTTATTTCAACCTCCTGGAGCCTTTTAAGGCCAAGTTTCCCAATCAGGGCAGTGTCAAAGCTTACCGCATCTATTGTTTCGCTGCCGGAAACTTTAATCAGGGCGAAATTATCTCTTATGGTGATAGATTCTACAAAGCCGCTGATGCGCGCTTTTGAGTTGCTTTCTGTTTTTGAGCAGGCCAAATCCAAAGCTTTGGAAACAGGCAGCTGCAGCGGCTGCAAGATTAACGACAGGACAAACAAAGCAATAATCCCTGCAGTGGCTCCTATGATGCACGCAACAACGAGCTTTTTCTCTGACACTATCATGAGGGTTAATCAGTGGTTGCGGTTAAAGAAGCTTGGCCACGAATTTCCGGAAAATTTCCAGCAGAGCAGTAAATAATCCGAAGGCTGCAAGATAATTTGCACAAAAAAACAGATTATTTGAAAATTTTTCAAAACTTTCGTAGGATCCACTGGACACTGGACATCTGTCCGGCAAGCGTATTTAAACTACTTTTTTCCAAATGGCTCGGAGGACACGCAGAGCTGCTAAATTATGCTTTTCCCCTGCCATTCGCATGGTAGCTAATCGCTAAACCCAAATCGTGTTTGCACGATTGGGCCCAGTCGTCGTTAGACGACTTGGGAGCAATTACGCAGCTCCGCTCAGTTGTCCTCCTCACAAACAAGTGAGATTTCTCAGCCAAGCGTGAGAAATCTCAACGGTTGATTGAGATTTCAGAGGTAAAGAAAATGAATAGCGTTGAAAAGGAAAAAGAACAGATTGAAATAAATGCACAATTGCAGACAGCAAAAGACGAACTAACCGCACAAAAATATGGCTTTACACTCACGCCAGAGTTAATTTATTTAATAGAAGCGTTGAAAGTCGAAGGATGGTGGTCCTTAACACATCCAAGTTTATGTATACAAAATAAAAATTTGCCTTTTCTAAGACAAATAGCCATCATTGTTGAAAATTTAGGGATACCGGTGCACAAAAGAATGCTCATTAAAATGAAGTTTCCAGAGCAAGAAGCAAAGAAGGAAGAGATTTCATTAACAATGAACTCACAATTGTTGAATTTTCATTTGGAGAATAGCCCTTTTGATGGAAGCAGAAAGGCAGTCACAAGTTTACCCTATAAAGAAAGCAGTTTAGTTTTAAATGTGAAGGGAAAAAGTCATACAATCTCTTTAAAGGCTGGTGAAGAAGAAATAGAGGTGGAATCGGACATAAAAGCGTGGGCTTATTGGGACTTAAGATTTCCTGCAATCAGGCTTCTAAGGTTCCTTTCAGAATTTGTGGGTGACAAGAAGGAACTCAAAATAGAGCCATTTTTGCAAAGAGCTGATAAAACTTATGTGGCTTCTGCTTTCAGTGCTTTAATAGATACTGAAGGTAGTATTAACTATTATGGTCTATTCAGGAAAATTAGAGTTCGAATGCGATCTCCTGTCTACTTAAAAATGTGGCAGGGACTATTGGGTAAATTTAATATTAAAGCCGTATTCGGTAGGAACAATGAAAAAGAATATGAAATATGTATAGAAGGGTGGGAAGACTTTAACAAATTAAGAGAGCTAGGTTTGAAATTGCACCATTCTAAAAGAGCTAAAAAGTTCGACCAGCTGCTAAATTCTTATAAAAGACATCAAATATCAAGGGGCAGCGCATATGATTTTTACAAACAAAAGTTGATAGAGGCAGGAAAGCCATTAACTGCTAGAGAATTTGCGGAAAAGGTAAAAAAGAGCAAAAGGGTAATTAACCACTATTTAACAAGATTAATGAAAAAGAACCTAATTGAAGTAGATAAATCGAACGTAGCTTATCTGTACTCAACTAAATGATTATCTCCACGTAACTGTAACATCATCGGTACGCTCATACGGTTTAATGGCAGATTCCTCAATTTTCGTTTGAATTCCAGCTTTGTACATTAAGAGTCCTAACCAAGCGATTTGACCCCCGTTGTCAATAAGGAACTGCCGCTCAGGCACAAACAGCTTGGCTCCTCTCTCTTCGCACATGATTCTGCACATTTCCTGCAGTCTGGTGTTGCATGCCACTCCCCCGCCGAGGAGGAGCTCTTTTTTGCCTGTGTGGGCCATTGCCCTTTCAGCCACTTCAACGAGCATTGCAAACACTGTTTCCTGCAGCGAATGGCACAGGTCTTCCCTGCTGTGGCTGCCTTCGTCGTATTTGCGCTTGATGTTTGTGAGTATGCCGCCAAAGCTTACGTCCATGCCCTTGACAACGTATGGAAGTTCAATGTATTTCCTTGCGGCAGCTCCTGTGACGTTTTTTGATAAACCTTTTTTCCAAAAAGGTTTTGCTGCTGCGAGCTGCATAATCTTAGGCCCGCCCGGGAACCCTATGCCGATGTGCCTTGCGAATACGTCAAGCATGTTGCCTACTCCTATGTCAAGCGTCTCTCCAAAGATGCGGTATTTCCCTGCCTCAAATGCTATGACTTGCGTGTTGGCTCCGGAAACGTATAGTAGTACAGGATCTGCTGCTGCGGTCAGTAATTTGCCTATCTCCAAATGAGAGATGCAGTGGTTGACCCCGACAAGGGGCTTTTTGTGAACAAGCGAGAGTGTTCGTGCGGCTGCCGCGCCTATGCGGAGGCAGTGGCCTATGCCCGGGCCCTGCGAGAAGGAAATGATATCAATATCTTTCATCCTTACTGCCGCTGCAGTCAACGCTTCCGAAATAGCCGCATCGCAGACGTCAACGTGGTGCTCTGCGGCTTCTGCCGGTATTATGCCACCTGTTTTCGTTGTGAACTGCCTGATGACATTGGCGAGGATTTTGCCGTTTAGTGCGGTTTTTGATAAACCCCAAGTCGCTTTGGAGCGACTGGGCCCAGTCGAGTTTTGCTCGACTTGGGCTTTTTGTGAAAAAGGTTTTGCTGAAGCTATTCCTACACCGAAAGTGTGGGCGGTCGACTCGATGCCAAGGCAGATCATAGCGGGGATGAGTGGCGGCTTGCTTTTAAAAATTGCGGCTTTTTCAATTGGCTGGCTCACTGCCGAGCATCAGACGGATATCGCCCTGTAATGCATCATGCACTGGCTTGCCTAATTCTGCCGGTTGAACAAAACAAAAACCATGTTGAGTAGCCTGCCATTGTAAACGACAGGCTTCTTGGTTGTAATGATGTTGCTCGACGGAACAGATATTGTAGCCTTTATCGGCGTATACGACTGCCCCTGGCAGCAGTTAACGCTCTTCCCACCGGGCAGCTCCACAATCCCAAATGTTCCATCACAGGCCGCTTTGGTCACATCATTATAAAACCAGCACAGGCCCTTGCCATGGCAGCTTGCATCGCACTTGTTAGAGCCGATTGTTGTGCAGTCGTTGGTGCAGCTCCCCAGGCTATGGAGCAGGGTGAAGGAAACAGTTATTGTGCCTGATGCAACATTGGTTTTCAATGATGTTGCTCCCTCATACCCATCAGAGGGCTTGCTGGCTGTCAAGTCATAAGTCCCAGAAGGCACACTGCTGATCGCGTAAGTCCCGTCAGCAGCTGTTGTTGCACTGAAACCTGTACCCAAAACCTTCACCAAAGCTCCAGAAACAGGGCTGCCTGAAACGTTCCTCACAGTTCCAGAAAAGCCGCCTCCTGAAGGGGTAAGCTGGAAGTTAACCGTGTTTACCTGGAATGGCTGGATGGGTTGGTTTGCCTTTACCTGGTTGCCATACCCTGCCTTTGATGCCGTCATGTCGTAGTTTGCCGGCTCAACGTTGTTTATTGTGTATGTACTATCTGCGGCTGTCGTTGCTGAGTAAGCCAAAGCAGGATTTGAGGTGCCAACCATGTTCACTGCTGCGCTGCCGATTGGCGCGCCGCTGGTGATGTCTGTTACGGTTCCGGTTACAGTGCCTGCAGGGTTTTGCCACTGACCTGGGTCGCACACTTCAAGCTTGCCATCGCCGTTAACGTCAACAGCCACTTCTTTTTGCCATGCGGAGCTCCAGGCTGCAGCTTTGTCGCCGCCAAAGAACGTTGCAGCCACAAGGTCAATATCGCTGTAGCACTTGCCTGAGTAGATGCAGTCCGAGGGTTTGTCACAAAGCGCCTTGTCAAACAGGTTAGAAGTGCAAACACCAACCTTGCAATCCCTTGTCCTCATGAAAAACTCCTCATCAGCATCATCACCAAAGCACCTTTCCTCATTCGGAAGAAGCTTGCTCGTTGCCTTTTTCTCGCCCTTGCTGTCAGTAAACTGCGAGTCAGCATTGTCCTTGCTTGCCTTGCCCGCTGCGGCGCCGGTGCCAGCTCCGGTGCAGCTCACCTGGACGTAGCCTGTCGCGCCGTTAACCACTACCTTTGACTGAGTAGCTTGTAGAGAGTCAACGTAGCTCACATATCCTGAGCTGCCTGCAACGCTGCCCGCAATTCCAATGCTGTGGGCGGCGTAAAACGCCGCGTAGTCCTCGCTGGAAGCGTCGAAGGGTGTTATGCTCTTCACGTTCTTCACAAACTCATCCTTGGAAGAGCCGTACGTAAGCCAGATGCTGTCAGAGCTTTCGCTCCACACAGCGTAAACAAGGTTGCCTGCCCTTGCGAGATGGAAAGGAACACCGTACCCAGTGTAGAAGGCAATGCTTTTTGAGAACGGCGAATCCTCCATCTGCGAAGCAGCATCAAACGACACGAGATTGTACGCGAATTTAGAGTTTATAGTGGCCTGGTACGAGATGTAAGCCTTCCCGCCAACAGCAACAGCGTCAAGGCCGCTCTTGATTGCCTGGCCGTGAAGGCCATCCCTTGTGAGCTGAACAGTATACTTGTTAAGGCCGCTGCTGCCTTTCACCGCAACATTAACGCCGTAAACGGACACGAAGCCCAGCCCCCATGGATAGTAGTACTTCTCTGTAGACTGCTCACCCCACACGTAATACGTGAATCCACTATCCTTTGCTATCAGCGGGCCGCCCCAGTAATTCAGGTAATTTCCAAACGAGCTTTTCGGCCAACTGGCTATTTTGCTCGATATGCCTCCGGGCTTGGCCAGGAACACCCCGCCTTGGGCATAGTCGCAGTCATCAGAAGAACCTCCTTCGTCATCAGACTGCGAAGTGCACGGGCCTCCTTCAAGGTAAACGTAGTCAGGCCCGTCATTCCCAACTGCAAAGTCAAACTGCTGCATATACTTTGACGCGCCAGAAGGAAGCACAGCAGAAGCAGAAACCGCTTTAGAGCCCCCCTTCAGCGAATCAACGCCAACATAAGCAGCATAAATGTTACTACTTGTCCCACCTTCCCACGCGAAGTACAGCTTTCCGTTGTAAGCCCTCACCTTAAAGCCGCTGCTTCCACCGCACGGCTGGCCTTTCGGGCAGGAATAAGGAAGAAAAGTCTCAACAGCGCCAGAGCCGTCAATGTTTGCAGACACAACCACTATTTGGTTGGAAACTTCCCACGCATAATACGCCTTGCTGCCGTCAACCGCCAGCTGCGCCTTTTTAGCATCGCTGCCAAGCATTTTGGAAACCGAAGATACAGTTGAGCTCTTCCAGTCAGAAGCAGAGCACACTGGCAGGCTGCCTTCCTTCGTGCCAGTTCCTGCATCACCTGCATCGTGCTCTCCGCTCTTCACCCACTGGAAACCTGCAGAGACGCAGCAGCCCTGGCTGAAGTCAAGCTCAACCCCCTCACAAGACTCCGGGCTCGGGCATCCTGACGTGCATTTGGCATCATTCACGAGCTGCGTGAAAGTGCCTGTCCCGTCGTTCTTACATACGCTCTCAGAAGCCGTACCGCAGCCAACGCATGAATGGCCCATAACCTGGTTCGGAGTGCAAACCGTACAAGCAGCACAAGGCCCGCCACAATCAATGCCAGTCTCGCCCTGGTTCTTTATGCCATCTGAACATGTCGGGCAGGCAAGGCACTTGCCGCCTCCGCAATCAACACCAGTCTCATCGCCATCCTTCTTGCCATTGCTGCAGGTGCCGCAAAGGGATGAAACATCAAGCCACTGGCACTTGTTCGGGTCTATTGATTTGCAGCCCTGGCTTATCTTTGCGCCATCCGGACAAGTATACTGTTGGGTCTGCCCAGGTTCGCAAGCTTCAGGCCCGTTCACTATGCCGTCGCCGCAGCTCTGGCAGCTTCCATCATAACCTGAACAGTCTGGCCTGCACACTTGGGTTATGCTTGGGTAAGAGCCGCAGTCCACTGTTTTGGTCTTTGTGGAGGAAAGGCTTCCAGGATCACACACCTCTCCAGGATCAATTATGCTGTTGCCGCAGTTCACAGGCAGAGGGGTGCAAGTGCCAGTGCTATCAGTGTTAGCATGGCACACCGGAGTGGAGCCGCCGCAGTTGTCACTGGCCGGGACAGGCAGGTCAACACCGCAGTACGTGGTGCCAAAAGTGCCATCAGCGTGACATGGCGATACCCAATGGCCCGGGAAGCAGCCGCTCGTAACGCAGGCAGCGCCAACAGCATCAGCAGTGCAACAGCCGGGAGGCAACGCCCTAGTGCACGTTCCGGTTCCGCACCCTCCAGTGGCTGAGGTGCCGCAGGCAGTCCACGTAACAACAGAGGGGCTGCACGAACCTGGATAGACAGCAGCGTCGTTGTCGTTGCAGTCGGTGCCGAGGCTCATAACCGTATAGCCTGAAGGCAGGCTGTTTCCTGAGCAAACGCTCACAGCCGAACCAACAGTATAGCCGTCACCGTCAGCATCAACATAACCCGTCAGCAGCTGCCACACGGCAGCGTTGGCGTCGTTGCAGTCGGTGCCTGAGGAACAGTCTGCTGTTTTACCGTCATAGCCGTCGCCGTCGTTGTCTTTACAAGGGTCAGGTTTTTCACAGTTTCCATTAATACAACTCCACCCGCTCGCGCATTTGTTTCCGCAGGTTCCGCAGTTGTTAGCATCGGTTTTTGTGTCTGCGCATGCTGCGCTGCAGCAGGTTGTGCTTGTTTTGGAACAGTCCTGAATCAGATTTCCACTCGTTTGGCACGATGATGTGGTGCCTGATGGGCCACACCACACCCACTCATGATACCATACTGAATTGCCTTCGCAGCGGTTGCCTGTGAACGTATCGCAGTTGTTTGATACGCAAGTTCCTTTACACCAAGGGTTGAGCTGGCAGAAGAAACCTATGTCACAGTTCTCACAAGCGTTACAGTCTGCAGCTTTCGTGCAATCTTGGCCAGCGCCAACTACTGCAGTGCTTAAAAACGAGAATAGGGCA
>JAHFTU010000024.1 GCA_023269295.1 Candidatus Woesearchaeota archaeon
TTAGGAGCCAACTGTGGCTGGAAAGCTTGGTTTTTTATCAAAAAGTTTATTTAATTGGCTTTGCGCAGCCGTAGTATGCCAATAACCCTGTGCATGATTGTGAAGAATGAAAGCGAGTGGATTGGGCAGTGCCTGGATTCTGCAAGGGGGCTTGTTGACCAGATTGTTGTGGTGGACACTGGCAGCAGCGATGGCACTGTTGAGATTGCCAGAAAGCATGGTGCTGAGGTTTATTTCTTCGAGTGGAACGATGACACCTCTGCGGCAAGGAATGAAAGCCTGAAGCATGCAAACAGGGACTGGATTCTGGTGCTGGATGCTGATGAGGCAATAGCAAGGCAGGATTTTGACAAGGTAAGGGAGCTTGCAAGGAGTGCTGAGTTTGACGGCTTTAGCCTGATTCAAAGAAATTACACAAATGACACTTACCGCGAGGATTTCCTTTGGGCAGTAAACGACCCTTACGCTGAAAGCAAAGGTTTTACAGGGTGGGTGCCAAAGCTGATTGTGCGGCTTTTCAGGAACAAGCCGGGAACAAGGTTTGAGGGCGTGGCCCACGAGCTGGTTGAGGGCTCAATCAAAAAGTGCGGAGGCAAATATGCTGCTGTGGAAGTGCCGATACATCATTTCAAGGAGCGAAAATCTGCAGATTATCTCAGGGCAAAGCCTGGCCACTACCGCAGGATTGGCGAGAAGAAGCTCGCTGCAGAGCCTAGGAATCCCCGCGCATGGTATGAGCTGGGCGCTGTTGAAAGGGAAGAGGGAAATTTCCTAAAGGCAGTGGAGTATTTTGAGAAGGCAGTTGAGCTTGATGGCAAGTTTGTTGAGGCATACCAGGGTTTAGGGTCTTGTTGCAGCAAGTTGGGGGATTTGGACAGGGCAATTGCGGCTTTTAAGAAAGCTATTGAGCTGAACGAGAGCTACCCCACTCCTTATTTCAGCTTGGGCGTTGTGTATTCGCGCCTGGGCAGGCTAAACGACGCAAGGGATGCCATTGAGGAGGGGCTGAAAAGAAACCCCCATGACTTTAACGCCATGACAAACCTCGGTGCCATTTATGAGCAGGGCGGCCATCCTGAAATCGGGGTTAAAATACTGCAGGAAGTTGTGAGAATGGACAATGCCAACGCCCGCGCATTTTATAATCTTGGTGTTACGCTGGAAAAGCTCAGCAGGGCCAAGGAAGCGGCTGATGCCCATGAAAAAGCCGCTGAGCTGAACTACGCAAACAAAGAGGAGGCTCTGAGAAGGGCACGAGTGTTGCGGGAAGCGGGCAAGTAAGATGAGGATTAAAAAAAGGACACTGAAGCTGTGGCTGCTACTTATCGTAATATTGGCGGCTGCTTATTTTCTTTTTCATTCGCGCCACAGAACCTCAGATGTTTACATTTTTTCAAACAACCTTTTCAGTTATTCAGAAAAAAGGCCGGCTCCTGTAGCTGAAGTTGTTGGCACCACAATTCCGCCACAAGCGGAATGTGCAACCGGACTTAGTCCGATTTGCAACGATTCTGAGAATTATACTTTATCTGAGCTGGTTATTCAGAGCAGGGATGCAAAGCTTTCAGCGTATTTGCTGGTGCCAAAAGCAAAGCAGCAGCATGAGCGGAAGGTTGGGGTAGTATTGCTCGCGGGCGCTGGCGTTGACAAGAACGGTGAGCTTGGCTTTGCGAAGGTCCTTGCAAATGAAGGGTTTACAGTGTTGACTTATGACCAGCGCTCTGCCGGGAGAACTGTTGTTGAGAAAGCTACCCAGGAGCCAGAATCCCACAAGTCTGTTTACGACGCCCTTGCTTCTTTTGATTACCTGCGCGAGTCAGAAAAGATTGGGAAGGTGCTGATGGCTGGCGAAAGCCTCGGCGGGAGGACAGCAATCATCGCTGCCAGCATGGACAATAGAATTTACGGTGTACTCGCGATTTCAACTTCCGGTTACGGTACGGTGGCTGACCCTTATTATTACTCTATCAACCCGGACAACTATTTTGATGGCATTAAGGGAAGGAAAATAGCTTTTGTTCACAGCACTTCAGACACTGTGATTCCGATAGCATTTGCCGAGCAGACTTTCCAAAGGGCGGGCGAGCCTAAGAAGTTTTTCAAGCTGAACGGCTGCACGCATGGCTACTGCCCACAAATGAAGTCACAGGCCCTGGACGCCTTACAGTGGGTTTTAAACTCTACTGCTTAGGGATTTTGCGAGGCTTTTGATTGTGGTTTTATTTAAGTTTAACCACGGTTTAGAAAGAGCACCACTAACAAAACGAAAGCAAATGTGCTCATAATCAGATTAGGGAGCTGAATAATTAACAGCGGGAATTGGTATAGCATCAAAGCAATAAGCAATCCCGAACTTATGAGTCCTGTCAATCTAGACCACTTGTTTTTTAGCAGCAAGAATATGCTGGTCAAAATTGCTGCTATGGTTACAATTGTTAGTACTATTAACGGGATCAAACTTGGGTTAAAAATAGAAACAAGATGCGATGGTACGCCGCCACTTGGGCCGCTATTTATCTGCTGAAGAGCCGCGTTTAAGTGCTTCAGCGTAAAGTAGGTCCATGTCCACCATATGAGCAAGATTAAGTTAAGAAAACCAAAAATAGCAAATAAAGCAGCCATTACTTTTGAGCTCAAATTCATAAAATAATCAACACAATCTTTATTTAAAAATGTTCTCCTGGCTTGATGATTTCAAGTTAAGTGCCAAAGCCGACTTTGGGTCCTACGGCTTTGGCTCGTGCTCTGCCGGGAAAACGCCTTCCTCTTCGGCAAGCTCTATGCCTGCTTCCTGAATGGCTGGCTTGTGCGTCTTGCGCAGCGGAATTTCCTTAAGGAAAAATGCAATAAGCAGGCATGCAACGGTAATCACGGTTGCTATCAGGAAAACATGGTTGAGCGATGATGCAATTGCTAACTTCAGCAGCAAAACCTGGCTGGCTGGAAGCGTGCTTAAGGCATTTGTGCTAAGCAAGGACTCAGGGCTTGGCAGGGCTGCTCCCTGCGAGCCTGCGAAGCTGTTAAATCCTGATATCATCACAGCGCCGAAAAATGAAACGCCAACGAGGCCGCCTATGCTCCTGAAGAATTGCAGGGCTGCGGTTACAACGCCTATCCTTGAGTGGTCAAACGCGTTCTGGACTGCTATTACGAAGACAGGGAAGGTTGCGCCAAGCCCTGCGCCGGCCAGCACCATGTTCCTTATTATCTGGAGGTTTGTTGTTGCCGGGCTCATGAATGAGAGCAAAAGCATTCCGATGCTCATAACGGAAAGGCCGCCAAGGGCCAGCATCTTGTATCTACCGGTTCGGGTCATGAGCTGCCCTCCCAGCGCGCTGGCAATCACCATTGAAAGTACCATGGGGGTCATTATTGTGCCTGAGTTGGTTGCTGTCTTTCCCAGCACTGCCTGCACGAACAGCGGGAGGTAGGTTATTGCGCCAAACATGCCCATCGCTGTTACAAATGTTATAACTACTGAGACAACGAATATTTTGTTCCTGAACATGTCCATTGGCAGGATTGGCTCCTTGGCTTTTTTCTCAACGAAAAAGAAAACTGCAAAGAGCAGGATTGCTGCTGCAAAAAGCGCGGCATGCCCTGCCTTTGAAAGGCTTACCAGAAGCATGCCCAGCATCAGGCAGACAATCGCCGCGACAAGGACGAATGAGCCCTTGAAATCAATTGAAAGTACGCCATGGCCCTTGATGTGAGGCAGGAACTTAGACAGTATTGCTACGGCAAATATCCCTATTGGCACGTTTATGAAAAAAATCCAGTGCCAGCTTAGCGAGTCAGTCAGGAACCCTCCAAGCAGCGGCCCGACTACTGAGGCCAGGCCGAATGTTGCGCCAATGGCGCCCTGCCACTTGCCCCTTTCTGCCGGCGGGAAAAGGTCGCCTATGATTGCGATGGCGTTTGCCATTATTGCCCCGCCGCCGATGCCCTGCAGGGCTCTGAAGATTATGAGCTGGATGATGTTTTGCGACAGTCCCGAAAGTATGGAGCCAAGGAGAAATATCCAGATTCCCAATATGAACAGCTTTTTCCTGCCGTAGATATCCGAGAGCTTGCCGTAGATTATGACAGTTGCTGTTGACGAGAGGAGATAGGAGGAAACTATCCAGCTTATGAGCTCAAGCCCGCCAAGAGAGGCAACTATTTTCGGCAGCGCAGTTGAGACGATTGTCTGGTCCAGGGCCGCAAGGAACATGCCAGTCAGCACGCTGAGCATTATTATGATTTTGTTCGCCGATTTTTCCTTTTCCATAGCTGCGCGTGAATTTTGCTGGGTTTTTAAAGTGATAGGTTTGGATTGTTGAAAGAAATAAACGCCGGGACTGGGATTTGAACCCAGACACCCTTGCGGGAACAAGCTCGCTGCTTTGCAGCTTGCGTTGCCGCTGTTGCCGCACATTCCAGGCCTACGCTGCACTCTTAAGAGTTTCTTGATTGACCTTCTTCTTAAGAAGGGCATTTGCGCAATACCAGGTTATGCGATCCCGGCATGACCCCTTTGCGAAAGCGGTCAATCGGAAAACGACTGACTTTTTCCTAAAGAAAGGTCAACGAAAAGAACTCGGCCGCGGTTTATAAATCTGTTGCATGACCTTTTTTCTAAAAAGGTCAATCAAAAAACTTTTGTTCAGTTTAGCCCTTAAACCCTTCCATGCCTTTCATCCCGCCCATCTTGCCTATCATCTGCTGCATCTTTTTGGGGTTGGCGCCCTTGAACATTTTCACGACTTTCTTGCTTTGGCGGTACTGCTTGAGCAGGTCTTTTACTTCGCCGGTGCTGGTGCCTGCGCCTTTGGCAATGCGCTCTATCCGGTCTGAGGTTACTGCTTCAGGGTCTTCAAGCTCTTTCCTTGTCATGCTATCCATTGCAAATTTCCATTTTTTCAGGTTGGCTTCCTGAACGTCAAGAACGTCCTTAGGTAGCTTGAGCTGGCCGAATCCTGGAATCATCTCCATGACCTTGGCTATGGGCCCCATCTTCTTGATTGCCTGCATCTGCTCGTACAGGTCAAGCAGCGTGAACTCTCCTTTGAGGAATTTTTCGCTCATGTCCTTGGCCTCGTCTTCGGTCACAGCCTCTTTTGCTTTTTCGAGCAGCGCTTCAATGTCACCCATTCCCAGCAATCTTCCGACAAAGCCCTTTGGATTGAACTTTTCAAGGTCCTCAATTTTCTCGCCAACGCCGACAAACTTTATCGGCGCTCCTGAAACAGCGCAGGCGCTGAGCGCGCCTCCCCCTTTTGCTGTTCCTTCAAGCTTTGTGACTATCACGCCTGTGATTTTGCAGGCCTCGTGGAATGCAGTTGCCTGCCTTTCTGCAGCCTGGCCGATGTCAGCGCTTATTACCAGCAAGTTTTCGCTTGGCTGTACTGCGGCTGCAACTGCTTTCAGTTCCGCAATCAGGTCTGTGGATAGCGCATCCCTTCCTGCTGTGTCAACAATAACAACATCAAACTTCCTCAGGTCATTTTGGCAGGCGCTGAAAATTTTAAGAGGGTCATTCTGTGTTTTATCTCCAAATACCGGGACTCCAATCTGCTTTCCTAGCTGCTGGAGCTGGTCAAGGGCTGCTGGCCTGTAAACGTCGAGCTGCACCATGGCCACTTTGAGGCTTCTTTTGGAGAAGTACCGGGCGAGCTTTGCTGCGGTGGTTGTTTTTCCCGAGCCGAAGAGGCCTGTGAGCATTATCATAGTTGGGATTGAGGAAGCGTCAATGTGGCTTTCCTCTCCGCCGAGGAACTTTACGAGCTCTTCATAGACAATATTGACGAGGAATTCTTTTTTTGTGAGTCCGCCTGGAGTTTCTTCCTTGAGAACCCTGTCCTTGATGCGCTGGCTCAGGCTGAAGACAAGCTTGACATTGACATCGGACTGGAGCAGCGCCCTCTGGAGCTCCTTGATTAGCTCGTTGACTGCGGTGTCATCAACGAACATGCTCCTGGCTACCTTTTGCAGGGCATTCCTGAGGGATTCTCCAAGATTGTCCAAAACCATCCTTATGACGAAGAATTCTGAAGTGTATTTAAAAGTATTCACAAAGCAGAATCAGCTGTTCAGGCAGGAAGCGGGGCTGATTGGGTTGGGAGTCCTGCGTGGCTGACTGAGGCAGCCCCTAGATGGCTTGTAAAGCGAAAAGCTTATATATGAGGTAATTTTACCCTACTGTTAGGGTGTTTATGCCCTATTACTAATATGAAGAAAATCACTAATGTGCGGGGATTGAAGAAGAGCCACGTACGGATACTCGGCTTCCTATTGGCTAATCCTGGCAAGAGTTTTACGCAGCTGGAATTAGCCAAAGGCTTAGGCATGGAGAAGAGCTATAAGAACGTGCGGGAAGGCCTTCAGGAGCTTGCTAAAGAAGGCGTTATTGCCAAGGAGTATGTTGGGGCTTCGGTGCTGTGTTCGCTTAATTTCAAAGCGCAGAAGACTTTTGATTATGTTTCTTATCTAGAGAACGCCAAAAGGTATGAGCTGTTTAGAATTGCGCCTAAGATTCAAAAAATAAGTGAAAGGCTTGTTGAGCAGGTTAAGTTGCACACGCCTTTTTTTACGCTGCTGTTGTTTGGCAGTTACGCTAAGAGAACTTTTCATGAAAAATCTGACGTTGACCTGATAGTTATTGCTGAGAAGAGACATCATGAGAACATTGAAAAAGAAACAGTTCATTTGCAGGCAATATATTCCTTGAAGCTGAACTTTTTTGTTATGTCCCAGAAAGACTACAAAAGTATGCTGACGAGTAAGGAACAGATTAATGTTGGGAAAGAGTCGCTGAAAAGCCATGTGTTGCTTTACGGGACAGAACTGTATTACCAGATGGTGAGGGATGCTTTATGGTAAGGGATGAATTAAGAGTGCGAGAGCTCATTGAACAGCATAAAAGGCGCGGTGAGATTGTAGAAAAACACGCAACAGTAGCTTCGCTTAACGTATTATTCTTGCAGAAAGGCGAGAGAGACCTGCAAGTTGCAGCGGCAAACTACGATTTTGGATTGAAAGAGAGAAGCACAGTATTGCAATCAGCATTTTTCAACTGGGTGATAGTCATTGGCTACTATTCCATGTTTCATTCTGCTAGGGCAGCCCTGGCGAAGCTGTCAGTTTACGTTTCTGAGGATAACGTGCATGAAGCCGTGCTTAATGGCATGTATCACTATTACGTTTATCAAGGTCTGTTAGAAGCCAAAATTTATGAAATGCTAAAAAATGCCAAAGAGCGCAGGGACAAAGCAACTAAGCTAATAGAAAAGCTTGAACTGGCCAGAAGCCGCAGAGGAAACGTCAATTACGAAGTAGCACAGGCCGTTAAAGAAACAGCAGCTAAGGATATGCTCAAAGACGCTAAAGAGTTCATAGAAGCAATGAGAGAGCTAATAAGATAAAGCAAGGAACGAGGATTCCGGCTGAAAAATGGCTAAGAAGGCTACTTTGCTCCAATTTCATTCTCAATCTTGGCGAGGGTGAGGTCAGTTGCGCCAATGAGGTTCTTGTCCGTGGTGGTAGAAGTGTACAGCCGGCCGTTATCCATGACTGAGGCGTGAATCTCGTACTTCTCAGAGTGCAACTGCGCGTGGACTTTTTTCATTTTCAGCATGAGCTTCTGGAACTTCCTGCATATCTCGGCGTAGCGTCTCAGGTAAGTACCGATCAGGCGCTTCAGGTCCCCCATCGCTGCTTCATCTATGTCCTTGAAGCCCGACAATTCAACTTTTGATTCAAAGTCATCAGCCATGGGCAATCCCAAGCAACAAGTGTATAAAAGGATTGTGGTGGAAAGCACACTGTAGAAATTGAATAGTGCGACCAAGTCACGAATCCGAAAAGCTTATATATAACCTGTAGTTATAGTACTCTAACTTGAGGTTATGGTAAGATGGTTGAGATTAGCGAGAACGGAAAGAGTGCTTTGAGGATTATCTTTTCGGACTTTTTGACTAGTTATAACTCTTACAGCATTAAGGAGAAGCTTGGGGTGAGTGGTGTTGGTAGCTTGAAGCTTTTGAGAAGCTTGAAGGAGAAGAACATTCTGACAAGCGAGAAGATGGGTAATGCTATTTTCTACAAGCCCAATCTTAAGAATGAGTATGTGTTGAAGCTGTTGGAGCTGATTTATTCTGACCATAGCAGCTTGTCTAGTTTCGTGAAGGGGTGGGTGTATGATTTGCGGTCATTCGCTAAGGATACTCGGGCCGTTTTCTTGTTTGGGTCACTTCTGACTAAAGAGAAGACTGCTGGAGATGTTGATATGTGTTTCATACTAAAGGATGCGAAGGATTATGGCAAGCTTCAAAGCGGCGTGGCTGTAATGAACCGGAAGAACCGGCTGAAAATTCACCCGCTGTATCTGACTGAGGGAGAGTTTCAGAAGAAGCTGCGGGAAAAGGATGAGCCGTTAGTTGATATGGTGAGGACGTGCGTGGTAGTGCATGGCCAAGAGCTTTTTGTGGAGGTGTTGAAGAACGTCCAAGGCTAAGAACATGGTGCGGTGGTGTTTGAATCATGCCCGGGATGATATTGCCGCGGGAAGGAAGCATCGCGGCCTTGTACCGGTTAAGCCGGATAATGAGTTGGCAAAGGATTATGTTGAGAAAGCTGAGCATAATCTTGATTTTTTCCTGATAGCTAGGAAGAGCGGCTTTTACGACTGGGCTGTCAATATTGGTTTTTACGTTACTTATCACTGCTGCCTTGCTATTCTGGCAGAGTTTGGGTTTGATAGCCGGAATCAGGAATGCACTCTTGCTTTGGTTGAAAGTTTGGTTGAAGATGGGAAGATTAGCAAGGATTTCCAAAGGTATGTGGATGCTATTAGCCCTGACTCGGGCGAGGATAAGGTTATTCCAATGCGGGAAAAGTACCAATACACGCCCATCATAGCAATTGACAAGCAAAAAGTAGAAGAACTCCTTGCAGTCTGCCAGGACATGATAAAAGACACCAAAGGCATTGTTCAAAGGTAGGGCTTTTATGGGCAGCCTAGAAGGTTGAACAATAATTTTTTCATCAGCTATGGCATAAAAGGTCAAGCCAAACCGTCACACAACCTCTTACTTCTTCATACAAACCGAAATGTTTAAATAAGCGGGTTCCCTGGGTAGCTGGGAACAATGGGGGATTCTGAATGAAAGAAAGGGTAACGCTTACGCTTGATGCTAACCTGCTGACTGATGTTGACGGCAGGGTGGACGGGCACAAGATTAAGAACAGGAGCCATGCTATAGAGCTTCTTCTGATGCAGGCGCTTGGGAACGCTGACATGCCCAAGGTTGCGATAATACTTGCTGGCGGCGTTGGCACAAGGCTGCAGCCAATAACTTTTGAGATTCCAAAGCCGCTGGTGCTGGTCCATGACCGCACTTTGCTTGAGCACCAGTTTGACCTTTTCAAGAGGCACGGCATCAAGAACATCGTGCTCTCAATTGGCTACAAGGGTGACAAGATAAAGCACGCTATTGGCGATGGCAAGAGGTTTGGCGTTAACGTCAGCTATGTTGAGGAGGCCAAGCCGCTTGGCACAGCCGGCCCCATAAGGCTGGCAAAGCCACTAATCACTGGAACTTTTGTGGCAGAGAACGCTGATGAGCTGAAGGACATTGACCTGCACGACATGTACTTGTTCCACAAGGAGAACAAGGCACTGGTCACTATCGCGCTTACCACAGTTGACAACCCGAGCGCTTACGGCGTTGCGAAGATGCAGGGTGGCAAGATTCTTGAGTTTGTTGAGAAGCCAAAGCGTGAGGATGCGCCGTCAAACCTTATCAACTCTGGCCTTTACATGATGGAGCCTGAGGTGCTTGACTACATTGGCGACGGTTTTACAATGCTTGAGAAGGATGTCTTTCCAAGGCTTGCGCAGGAGGGCAAGCTGTTTGGCTACCCATACTCAGGCCAGTGGTACAACACAGGCACCCTTGAGCTTTACGAGAAGGCGATAAAGGAGTGGAAGGACATAGCCTGATTGCGGCGTTCTAAAATGGACACGAGCTTTTTTCACGCGTATGACATCCGCGGCCTGATTGACAGCGAGCTGAATGATGAGACAGCTGAGAGGGTAGGCAAGGCATTTGGCACTATAATTAAGGGAAAGCCCGTAGTTGTCGGCAGGGACATAAGGCATTCTTCAAAGAAGATTGCACCTGCGTTCATAAGGGGGCTTGTCTCGGTTGGCTGCCAAGTGACTGACATTGGCGAGTGCCCGAGCCCTGTGCTTTTTTTCAATGCTTTCCACCTTAAGCAGTTTGGCGCTGTGATTACCGCAAGCCACAACCCTGCAGAGTACACCGGCTTCAAGTTCGTGGAGCCAAACGGCCTCTCGTTCCTGCACCAGTATGAGGAGATGAAGCAGTTTTACGAAAGCGGCAGTTTTGCATCCGGAAAAGGCAGCGTGAAGCAAGCAGACGGCTACATCCCTTACAGGGAATTTCTCAGGAAGAACATCAGTTTTAATCCGAAGAAGAAAATCACGGTTGCTGTGGAGTGCCTTTACGCTTCAGGAGCAGTCATTATTCCCAGGCTGTACGAGGAGCTGTGGCTTAATGTAATACCTGTCCATGCCATCCCGATGCCTGATTTCAATAAGCAGAGGCCAGAGCCGAAAGGCGAGAACCTGAGAGAGCTCGGCAGCATAATTGTTGCGAAGGGCGCTGATTTTGGCGTTGCCCTTGACGGCGACTGTGACAGGTCAGTGATAGTTGACGACAAGGGAAGGGAGCTCAACGGCAGCATGAGCTCTGCAATTTTCATCAAAAAAATACTACCGCTGCAGCCGCAAGGCAAAAGGAATGTTGTCATGACTGTGGACTGCAACAGCGAGCTCAAGCCCTTGGCAGAAAGCTTTGGCGGCAAGCTTGTGTGGAGCGACGTTGGCCACAGCTTCATAGGCAAGGCCGTGCATGACAGCAGCGCAGTTTACGGCGGCGAGATGAGCAGCCATATGTGGTTTGAGCAGTACCCGTTCAGCGACGGCTTCCTGTGCGGCCTCAAAATGGCAGAAATCCTCAGCAACACCAGCGAAAAGCTCTCAAAAATGGCTGATGAAGTGAAATTCGCGCCCATGATTAAGGAATACGTTGGCTGCGGCACTCACGAAAAGAAAGACAAAATCATCGCAAAACTGGTTGCCGCATCCAAGAAGCTGCACCCTGGCGCCACCCTCACCCGAGATGGCATCAAATTCTTCCTCAACGACCTTGAGTGGGTAATGCTGAGGAAAAGCAACAATCTCCCTGAAGTGTGCATTGTGATTGAGGCCCGGGACGACGGGAGGCTGAAGCAGCTGCACAAGGAGTACAGGAAGGTTGTGGATGAGGCGATAACAGAGACACAATAAAAAAGAAAAACCCAAATCGCGTTTAACGATTTGGGAAAATGCGAATCTGGTTCTCGCTAAACCTTCCCGGGGTTATCCGGGTTCAAAGCCCTCCTACGGCGATTTTTTTCAATAAATATTTAAACTTAATAATAGGAGAGGAACATATGCATAAAATACTGATACCACTTGTATTACTCCTTTTTCTCTTGGCCGGATGCGGAGTTACAGACATTACGGAGTCCGACACTTATAATACTAAACAAGATTACTCACTCTTTGCCAAACCAATAAAATTAGAACAAGTACAAGTTACCGGAGGCCTTCAGCTACCGAATCTTGTTAAAGAATATTGGAATTCTAAACCATTGAATAATAGTCGTGGAATTAAGGTAGTATACGATTTGTACCTAGGACGTGACCGAGAGGGTACTGAAGATTTTTTTGCTGTCAGAAGCGGTTGCGGTTTTGACATTAAAGCTATCAGTTTTGAGACTAAATTGGTTAGAAATGTCAGTCCATGTCATTCATTTGATTTTGGAACAAGCAAAATGCGAGATTGGAAAACTGCACAAAGCGATTTTCTTATCAGCAACGGGAAAATGATTTATTGGCTTGAAGAGCCATACGAAAAAAGAGATTCGTACAAGACAAAGAAAGCATGGAATGATCACCCGGAGATATACCCTAGAAACACCTTAGTCATAATTGATACAAAAACAGGAAGCCGGAAGGATGTTGTTATCGAGGCGCCAACTGGAAATAGAATGAAAGGGGCAGATTTCTTTAAGTTCTGTTTCTCACACGATTTAGAATATTTTGTGTCATATTTTTCATCAAATTTTAACCATTGTTTTACTCCCTTCAATCAAGGTGAACGATGCGATTCGAAAAATAATCTGGTGGCCGGAAAGTTAAAAGATGGAAAAGTCCACTTTATATTCTCTGGAAAAGGCAGCTTTGATGAAGGTAAAAACCCAAACCTCTGCAGCGTTAACTGGACAGAGAAAAACAACCTCGTTTTCACATTCAATGGTGTAACATACTTGAGCAAAAACTTGGAAAATGATGACACATAATGAATCAAACCAAGCTCAGGATGTTCTGAACAAAGCAATCAGGAAGGATGCGAAGATACTGACGAACAATTCTTTTTTGTTAGGCGACCACAATTATGTTCTTGTGATGAGGAAGTGCCAGTCTTTACAACAATCTTTTTAAATCACTCCTTGATGCTGCGTTTAATAGTGGGCCCGTAGCTTAGCCTGGCAGAGCGAGTGTCGTTGATGAAAGAATCAACAAGCCCGAAACTCTTAACCAGCCAGCTTTGCTGGACAGTCATCACTAGGTCCCGAGTTCAAATCTCGGCGGGCCCGCTTATTTTTTTTCCTTCTCATTTCGGCGCTTACAAAATCTTTATAAAACAGGCAAGAGAAGCAATGCTGGAAATATGAAAGAACACAACAGCAGCAAAAACCCCGCAAAGCCCAGCGAAGAAAAACAGGGGTTTGACTTGTTCTGGGCAGACCAACTTGCCACGAAGATTATCGGCCGCGACAAATACAGGTATCTCGATAAAAAGTTTGAAAAGCCGAGAGAATTTGTTGTTAAGACAGCCGCCTCGCTGTCAGGGGTGCTGCACATTGGCCGCCTCAGCGATACAATACGCAACGCTTCTGTGCATCGTGCCTTGCTGGATGCTGGCGCAAAGTCAAAGCTTATCTGGATTTCAGATGACCTTGACCCTTTGAGGAAGATTCCGAAGGGGGTTCCTGCGGAGTTTGAGAAGTACCTTGGCTCGCCGGTAAGCATGATTCCGGATTACGAGGGCTGCCATGAGTCGTATGCCAAGCACCACCTTGAAGAATACCTCAAGGTAATCAGGGAATTTATTTTTGAGGACATGGAAATATTCTCCATGAAGGACGAGTACGCGAAGGGAAACTTCAGGCCTTTCATAAAAAAGCTGATTGAAAAGGCCGACACCATAAGGGAAATCCAGAACAGGCACCGCACCAACCCGCTGAAGAAGGACTGGATGCCATGGAGCCCGCTTTGCAGCAGCTGCGGCAAGATAATCACCACAAGAGTTAGCGAAGTTGATGAAAAAACAGGGGTTGTCTCCTACGTTTGCAAGGACTACCTGTTTGAGACAACCGTCGCAAAGGGCTGCGGCCACAAGGGAGAGAACGACCCGCAGAAGGACATTGGGAAGCTGGCTTATAAGAGCGAATGGGCTGCGCAGTGGGCGCGCTGGGAGGTTAGCTGTGAGGGAGCAGGAAAGGAATACCAGGTTCCTAACTCTGCTTTCTGGATTAACGCTGAAATTTGCGAGAAGGTGCTTGATTTCCCGAGTCCTGAAACATTCTTTTACGAGCATTTGACCATTGAGGGAGTCAAGATGTCTGCTTCGCTGGGAAATGTCGTTTACCCGAGGCAGTGGCTTGAGGTTGCTTCTCCACAACTTCTGCGGTTTTTCTACAACAAGCGATTGATGACTTCAAGGAGCTTTTCTTGGAAAGAGCTCCCTCTTCTGTACGATGAGTATGACAAGGCCGCAGCAGTTTATTTTGGCAAGGCAGTGGTTGAAAATGAAAAAGAGAGGAGCCACATTAAACGGCTTTATGAGATTTCCAACAAGGTCAACAGCAGGGGCATTGATGTTCCGTCAGCATTGAGCTTCAGCCATGCTGCTATGGTCGCTCAGGTTTTCAGCGATGAGAAGGACATAATAAGCAGCCTGGAAAAAACAGGGCAGTACCATAAGGAGGAAAACCGTCAGATTATGCAGCGGATTAAGGAAGCAAGGGTCTGGATTACGCTTTATGCGCCTGACGAAGTTAAGTATGTGCTCCAGCAATATGTTTCTGACGAAGTTAAGTCAAAATTGTCGCAGCCGCAAATAAAAGCGCTGAAGGCGCTGGCAGAAAAGCTGAAGGTGAAAAAGTTGGATGAGAAAGAGCTGTATAACGAGTGCTACAGCATTGCAAAGGAAGCTGGCCTGCAGCCTCCGGAATTCTTCAAGGCAGCGTACCTTGTCCTGCTGAACAAAGAAAGGGGACCGAAGCTCGCGCCTTTCCTGCTCGCTTTGGGAGAGAGAGCCGTAAGGGTGCTTGGCAAAGTCTAGGATTGCAGCAAAATGGCTTCTGCGCCTTTCCAAAAGTTTGCCGAATTATATGAC
>JAHFTU010000088.1:0-3372 GCA_023269295.1 Candidatus Woesearchaeota archaeon
AGAAAGTGGCTCTTTAGAAAGGTGTTTAAGTATGTTCCACCGCTGCTCCGTAAATAGCGTCGCTAATTCCACTTTCTTTTCAACTCGGGGTTGAGGCTTGAATTTCCCGTTTTCTCATAGTCAATGCAGCCTAATCCGGCCTAGAGCAACCCTTATATTTAAATATTTCGATAGTTGGTTAATCATTATGAATTATATAATTAATAAATCATTGAATTAGTGGATTATTGAACCGTAAAGTTGGTAACCGTTTTTATAGCAGGAACAGAAACAGAACCAACACGTTAACTTTTAACGCCGTACTCGGCTTGCTCTAGAGCAAGTTGAATTTTGGCTTGTACTCGCCTTCTGAACAATTTTTCTTGTGCACGTAAATAACTGCGCTGATTGGAAGGCTAAAATCGTCTTCGTTGTCAACGTAATAGCTATCAACGATATATGCCCCCATTCTGTCCGCTTTGTAATGCCACTTCTGTGGTATCCTGCCTTTCCATATGCTTGCCGGTTTTGTGCATACGGTGTTCAAAAATAGAAATGGTAGAAAAGCGTAGGTTTAGCAGCGGTTAAGGCTTTAATATCTTCCAAAGAAAGTGCAAAAGTTTAGGCCCGGCAAAAATCTTCCATGCAAAGAATATGCCTGCCATACCTATCATTCCCATGGCAGCATAGGTAGCCGCAGTCGCTAGTGGAGAGCCTCCGGCTGCTTCAAGCAGTGGGAACCTCTTTTCAATCAGCTTGGTAAGGCTGTTTTGCCTTTGGCCATAAAATAGCTTAACGTCTACAAGCTGATTATCCCCGAGGTCTTCGCGCTCAAGCCCGCCTTTTATCTTAAGCGCCTTTGTTTCGCTGGAATCCAGGAAAGCCACGTCCTTTAGGTGGTAAGTTACCTTTTCGCCAGCTACAACGACATCGGCAAGCTCTATGTCTGCGTAGCAGCCAATTTTTCCGATGTTTGTAACCTCAGCTAAAAAGGTCTTTCGCTGGACATTGTACGACAGCTGTGTCATGTTCATGTCGCAGCTGTCTATTATGTCAACTGCCGAGAACTTCTTCTCGCATGACAGGCAGTACTGCTCGCTAATGACTTTCTCAAGAGAGTTCCTTGATTCGCCGTAAATTATGTACGCGCCTACGGCTGCACTTTCATCAAGGCCTTCAAGTGCGTAAGTAACGGTCTTGAAAGAGTTTGGCTCGATGAAAATTGCGTCAGCATCGCCCACAGTTAGTTTTGCGCCGCCCTGGCTTGTCAGCGTGTAGGTGCCTTTGAAATACGCTGCCTGGTCCTGGGTATTGCGCAGCACAACCTCGAGCTGCTTATTCGCCTTGTTGTATGTTAGGCTGTCAATTTCCAGGTTTAGCGAGTATGTTGGAAGGTAAAAGGCATCAAGCCCCTCTACTTGCGATACCGAGCCTGTTGGTTGCCTGGCGCTTCGTGCGTACTTCACGAAAACGCTTATGCCTACCTGCCTTCGTATGAACGTGGCAGTATTAACCAGCTCATTTCCAATAAGCACGCCTACTGTCACGCCGCTGTCGCTTATGTAGCTCCTCACTATGTCTGGCACGTTGTTGCGCCCGATGAAAATCACTGGCTCCTGGCCCTGCATAATCTCATTTTCTATGAATTCCCCGTTTGTGAGAACGACCTGCTTTGAGTGCGAGAGTTCCTGGTATCGCTTTACTATCTCTATGTTGTTCGCAAACCTGTCCCCGTCCTTGTTGATTGTTTCGGGGTTGTACTTGGAAAGCGCGTTTTTCACAGCCCTGTCAACATGCCCGTAAATGAGCACTTTTGTTGGGTTTCTGCCGCTCAAAAAGCTGTCAACCTTGTCTATGTTCTTCTCGTCAGCAAACAGGACATAAGAGCTGGAGGCAACAGCGTAAGGCGCTACCGATATTGCGTTGTAGCCGTATGAATCATCAACTATCAGGAAGCTTTTTGTGCTGAGCCGCTTTGCAATTTCCAGGTTGACAGAGTCGTATTCAAAATTTTCAACGGTAAAGCCCTTGCCTTCAAGGTATGAATTATACCCGGTGGTATAAGGCACTTTTTTTGAGCTTATAACCCACAGACGGGCATTAGGCGCTATTGAGTTCACCAGCAAAGCCCCGTGCTTTTCGCTCACAAGGAAGTTTACAGGCTTGCTTAGCAGGCTGCCGTACAGCATCACCGAGTAAACGTCCCGCCAGTCAGCTGAGTTGCTTATTATCCTTTCAGGGTCTGCTACGCTGGCTGCGCTGGCAAGTTGGGCGAGCAGCAGCAGAAATAAGAGCATCATACCGATTTTCCATACCCGCATGGGCCTCTGCATCGTGCTTTTTTATTTAAATGTTATGTTCCAAAAGCGCATTAGGCACTGTGTCCCTATCCGTTCGGCACAACAAATGTTTTTATATGCCAATGGCGCAAAATATGCGTGGGAGTGGTTATTTGATGGCAAGTTGGCCCTGGAAGTTTGGTCGCGGAAATCGCAGGCAAATGAAAAGCTCAGCGAAAGCGCTAAAGGAAAAAAGGGCTATGGCAGAAGGGCTTAAGGCAGACTTGGGAAAGGAGAGAAAAACGCTCAGGATTTTTGGGGAGATTCTTAAGGAAAGGCATGAGCTTCTTGAGCATAATGAAAAAAAGGTCATCCAGCTTAAAAGAGAGTATGAAGATAGACTTAAAGGCTTCAGGCAAAGGGAAAAAGAGCTGAGTGAGCGGGCAAAGGCCATGAAGGGCATTGAACGTTCGAATATGGGGCTTCTCAAGGCAAAAAGCAGGCTTGAGGCGCACATCAAAAAGCTGCTGGCAGAGGAGCCCATGCTCAAGTCAGTAATTTCAAGGAAGAGCGAAGAGGCTAAGCGCCTTAGTAATGAAGAGGCGCGCAAGCGGGCTGAAGTGGCAGTTTTTGAGAGGAAGCTCGCTGGGATGAAAAGCGAGTTTAACAGGCTGAGCGAAGCTCTTGCCAAGGCCGGGCAGTCTTCTATAGCGAAGGAAGCTGAGCTAAAGCGCATAGCAACCGCATTAAAGGAAGCTGAAAGCGCGTACAGCCGTATAATGCCAAAGCTGCATCGGGAGGGTGCCGGCCAGATGGCTAAACGCATAAGGCAGGCTCAAGGCTATGTTTCCAAGGGTCTTTTGAGCGAAGCCAAGTCAGAATACGACAAGATAAGGGAACTGTACAGCTATCTCTCAAAAGAGGACAAGAAAAAGGTTTATGCCGCTATTGCTGCCCTCAGGGATGCTTTATTAAAAACTGCCTGACTATTCCAGTTGTACGTAAAAGTAATAGCTGGTTAGCGTGTTTTCCTGTCCTGGAGTGCCGTCCTCAGCAACCAGCATCTCAAAATCAGTCAGGTCATTAGCGCCGCTCTGGAAGCCGTTAACCGAAT
>JAHFTU010000088.1:3472-5217 GCA_023269295.1 Candidatus Woesearchaeota archaeon
GTAAAGTTCACGCAACTAATGTTATTCCACAAAACAGCATTGCTCGTGTTAACAGCCAAAACCAAGCCAGACGGGTTGGTCAACTCCCAGCTGAATAGGGTGTTGTTGGCAGCATCGTCCAGCTTGATGGTGCCTGTTACGTTGCCAACATAACCCTGCCAAAACTGGGAAACCTGAACATCATTCAACACGAGCTGGGTAACGTTGCCAGCCTGAGCCTTGCTCAACGCGCCATTAGCAGTCTCATTATGCCTTCCAGAGCCGCCCACGGTCACAGTATCAGGAGGATTGGGATAAATAGCAACAACACCCACAGCCACAACAAGCAGCGCAGCTAAAACCGCAAACAAAACAGAAAAACCAACCTTACCAAGCATCATCCAACAACACCTTTTAAACGCTTTTTAGTAATAATCATATGCAACATACACTCATTTCCTGCACGCCTTTTCCGGGGGCATGATACGGATATTGCCCGAATTCAAACACCTCAACGTTTGATTTGCTATACCTATTACTTTAACCGTATATTTATATATCAATAGATTTATTTGGTATAATTAACAATTAGCAGCCTATTTACTATACCAATATTTAAACATTTCTATTCTTAAGAGCATACATCATACTTCGTCATATTTTAGCACAATAAAGCATGCTTTAAAAATAAGTTTCTTTTATAACCGGTTAATCATTTAATCATTTTATGCGGCACTTGTTGCTTAGTGCCTTGAGAGTTATTCACTCCAAAATTACAAAAAACGTTTATATAATACGGATGGGTGAGTGTAAGCCAGGGTTGCTTAGGGGATTGCTAAAAGAGGCATGAAGGTTCAGCCTTAAAGGGGAGTTTTGATGGTAAGACAGCTAATTGAACGTATTCTAAAGCGGAAGCGCGATGAAAGCAAGCAGGCCAAAGAGGAAAACATACCTGACGTGCTTCCTCCGCTTGGAGAGGATGCGTCTCAGCCTGCCGAATTAGGGAACCTCAGCCAATCCGGTGAAGTGGATAATGAGCCTCCTGATGAGCTGCCTGTCCTGGCAAGGAAAAAGCCGGAAGTGGCAGAATCCCGGCCTGGGCCAGAGTTCAGGCATAGCCCGCACAGGGAAGTGGTGGTTAGGCATGAGCCTGGTGAGCTGCATGAGCTTGAAGACAGGGCAACTTCTGAAGAGTCTGACAGCTTCTTTGCAAACCTGACAAAGATGCTCAAAGAGGGAAAGCCTGTGGATGCAGTAGTTGCGAATGACTTGCTGGGGAGCATGAAGGAGAGCTGGGGCATACGCAGGGATTCAGCCAAGCTTGGGCCTTCTTCTGTTGAGGAAAAGCGGATAAATGCGGAGATTAGCGAGGTCCTTGCCCAGTTGCGGCTGGTTGAAGGCAGATGGAAGTCTCATAAGGCTGCGCTTGAGGAGTATGAGCGCCTGGCAAAGGAGGAAGAGGAAAAGATAAGGGAAAAGGAGCGGGAGCTTAAGGCGCTTCTGAAAAAGTCCAGGCTTTACCAGCGTGTTCCTGATGGCAGGATTGTTATGCTTAAAGGCTCTGTACCGATACGGAATTTGAACGAGCTTATTAACGCCCTAAGGGCTATGGATGCTGCAACTTTCAAGGTGCATGTAACCAAGAGGAAGAACCCCTTTAGCGAGCTTGCCGGCTCAGTTGACAGGAAGCTTGGTGAGGACCTGAAGAAAGCTGCCTCAAAGGATGGCATGCTTAAGGTTCTTGGCGCTTTTGTAAAAAAGCTTTC
>JAHFTU010000089.1 GCA_023269295.1 Candidatus Woesearchaeota archaeon
TGTCCTTAACATCAAAGTACAGGTTTCCGCCGCAGCCAAGGCCTGGAATATCCTTTTGGCTATTGCTGTACTTTACCGAGTCTCTGATATCTTTTGTGAAATAGTCAAAGGGACAGACAACATAGCACCTGTCAAAAACATTATTGTAATGGATGTCGCAGTGCCTGTCAGGGTTAAGGAGAGCGGTACGTCCAGTTGGAATCCTGTAATCCCTGGCGCCAAGGTCAAAACCCCAAACTCCGGCTTTCAAATCACCGGCTGTGGCAAACTGCTGGCCTGCTTTAATAGGAACGTTCACCTGACCGCTGCAATAGTCCTCATTTCTCTCCTTGCTGAAGCTGCATGTCTTAAGAATTTTCGCGGCGGCATCGGCAAAGGGCTTGTAAGTCAGGCTGCGAATGTGATGGAAGTACAAGTCAAATCCCTTGCAGGGCGAGAAAACCAGAGTGTAGTCAACATAATTTGTGTACGCGCCAAAGGAATTGTAGTGGCGGAGGCCAATTTGAGACAGGTACATATCAGCAGAAGCGTAAACCGGAACCTCAATATCCTTGGGATTCCTGAAATCAATGGGGAAGAAATACATGTGAGGGGCAGGAAAGACGTGGTCAGGCGGCGACATCATGCCAACCGGCGTCATCGTCACAATCTTATCCATGCCTGTAGGCGGCACGGAGAACAGCTCCTGGCGGCTACCACACGGCTCAAGCTTCGCCGATTGCAGTTCGTTTTGCACAGGCGCTTTTGCTTCAGCTGGCGCAGCTGCGGGCACAGAACTTTTCTCAGGATTGTGGTTGGCTGTTGCCGCAGGGGCAGTTGCTGCAGGGCTGCTAGCCACAGGCAGCGATGAGGAACCAGGAAGCTGGGAAGTGCAGCCAGCCATCACGAGCATGATGAGAAGCAACGCCAAAGGCAAGAGCGCACCAGTTTTCATGGGATAAACAACTGTCTTGCCAAATAAATATTTTTCGGATAGGTTTATATATTCCAATTCAACAAGTAGAACTGAAAAAAGAGGCTGCAAATGAGGATTAAAACGCCAGTAACAACAATAGCCGCTGTATCCGCGATTCTTATTTTACTTTTCTCAGTTGTTGCCCTTGCAAGCCCTGAAAAGCTGGACAAGTGGGGCTGCGCAAAATGCACAGCTAACTGCGAGAAGCGCGAGCTGCTCAATAACGAGTACTTCTGTATCGGCACTGTAAGCGCCCAAAGCCAGAATATCCAGATAGCCCCAAGGATTTACAGTGACCAGCTGTACAGGAGGGTTGCAAGCGTCATTGATGGCGACACCCTGGTTGTTTACTACGGAACCAACGGCAGAAAAGAGAAAGTCAGGCTGCTTGGCATAGACACTCCTGAAACAAGCCCAAAGGAAAACCCGCAATGCTACAGCACGCAGGCAACACAGCAGCTCAACAGTCTCACCTTCAACAAATTTGTTGCCCTAAAAAAGGACAAGCTGCAGAAGGAGGATAAGGACAAGTACGGCAGGCTGCTGCGATATATTGTGCTTTTTGACAACACAACAGTAAACGAAGAGCTGATAAAAGGAGGGTACGCAAAGGCCTATCCTGTGCTAACGACAACAGTCGAGAAATACAAGGGGCTTGAAAATGACGCAAAAGCAAAGAATCTAGGCATGTGGGGCGAATGCTTCAAGGAGAAAAAGAACCAAAAAGCCACAGGAATATTCCCGCAAAAAGGCGAAAGAGTCGGAGTATTGGGAGAGCACGCCTGATTTTGTGAAGTCAAGCTAACTTTTTGAATTTGCTGCTGATAACATTTTCTTTAATCAAGCGAACGTCTGATTTTATATTCGCCACATCAGCCCTTACTTCACCAACTTCCCTATCCATGGAGTAAACCTTTGATTTTAAAGGGTTTAGATAAAATCTCCACGCACCAAAGCCGGTTATTATTAATGAGCCAAGCCACTGCAGCTCTGTTGGGATGCTTATGCCCATGACAGTAAGAGGGTCTTTTGTTATGATGGCAATTATGATTACTGAAGCTGATATTATAAAAACTAGCATCCCTTTATCTTCTAGGTAAGCTGTTGCATTTTTCCATTTGAAAATAAGTGAGGCAGCATAAGCTACGATAAAAGCGACAATAATCAACCAAAAAGTAGCAAGGTAAATCATTCTACTTTCTCACCAGCATTGTAATAAACCATACTATAAGCGTTATAAATAGGGCTATCATTGCCCAATCCACGAATTCTAAGTTCGCCTTGACCTCGCTGTTGTTCAAATGCGTCATTTCAACGTCACTACCATCTATGGCAGAGCTTATATTTAAATTCAACAGTTAAAGTTTACAGCTATCCCGAAAAATTTCCGGAGGTTAATTCTGGACAAACTTTAAATAACCCGCAACCAGCCGCTCGACTTCTGAGAAAGCATGAAAGTAATATTTGACGGCCACATCCACAGCACAACCCCCAAGTCGCTTACGGCGACTGGGCACAATCGTGCCAAAGCACGATTTGTGTTTTTGCTAAAAAGGTTGATCAAAAAACGAACATGAAAATTATTGCTGATTTGCATATACATAGTAAGTACGCCAGGGCCACCAGCAAGGACATGGACTTGAGGAACCTGGAAAAATACGCCAGGATAAAAGGCGTCAGCCTGCTTGGAACCGGCGACTTCACGCACCCGGCCTGGATTAAGGAAATAAAAGCTGAGCTGAAGGAAGATGAAAGCGGCATATTGAGAAGCAGCAGCGGATTCCCATTTCTTCTACAGACAGAGATTTCGCTGGCATACACGCAGGGCGGCAAAGGCAGGAGAATCCATTACATTATCATGGCACCCGGCCTGGAAACTGCAGGGCAGATAACAGATTTTCTTCTCACAAAAGGCAGGGTGGATTACGATGGCAGGCCAATTTTTGGGATGAGCAGTATTGAACTTGTAGAAAAAATGAATGAGATTAGTCATGATATTGAAGTAATTCCGGCCCATGCGTGGACCCCGTTTTTTGGCGTACTCGGTTCCGAATCCGGATTTGACTCGCTGAAAGAATGCTTTGGTGATAAGGTGAAGCTCGTACATTCAATAGAGACAGGGATGTCCTCAGACCCGGCCATGAACTGGCGCATACCCTCACTGGATAACATCACACTGACATCAAACTCAGACTGCCACAGCTTCTGGCCGTGGAGAATCGGAAGGGAGGCAAACGTGATTGAGATGACGGAGTTGAGCTACAAAAATGTCCTGGCCGCGATAAGGGAAAGGAAAGGATTTGTCGAAACAATAGAGGTAGACCCAGGCTACGGAAAATACCACTTTGACGGCCACAGGCTGTGCGGGGTGGTAATGAGCCCGCAGGAATCGGCTGAGCACAAGAACATCTGCCCAAAATGCGGCAAAAAAATGACAATTGGAGTGCTAAACAGGGTGGAGCAGCTCGCTGACCCGGAAAGGCCAGAAGGATTTGTCAAAAAAGACGCCATCCCCTTCAAATCACTAATACCCCTATCAGAGATAATTGCAGAGCTGAACGGCTTTCCCATTGCATCCAGAAAAACGTGGGAGGTTTACAACGCCCTGATTGAGAGATTTGGGAATGAATTCAACATTTTACTGGAAGCTCCAGAGGATGAGCTCAAAAAAGTCGTGGACGAAAAACTGGCAGCCGCAGTAATGAAGAACAGGGAAGGCAAGATACAGGTAAAGCCCGGCTACGACGGGGAGTATGGGAAGCCTGTGTTTAACGGCCACAGCAAAAACAGCAGCGAAACCTTTTTCGGTAAAAAGGTTTATCAAAAACAACAGAAAGGGCTAAACGATTTCTTTTGAATTAGCGGGCACTGTTACTGGAGCGGATATGAAGAACTTGCCTGCTTCCATAAGCACGAAGCCGAGGCTGGAGACAGCAACTATCCTGGTCCAATCAGCAAGGCCGAGGGGGACTGTACTGAACACAGACTGGAGGAAAGGCACGTAAACAACTGCAATTTGAATAAGTATAGAAAGCAAAACTCCACCAAAAAGCCATTTGTTAGTGAACGGATTAAGCTTCTTAAAAGGCGACAGGGACCTGCTGCCGAGGACAGCAAACATCTCAAACATTACAAGCGTAGTAAAGGCAGCTGTCTGCGCGAGCTTGAGTGACTGGCCAAGGTAAGTCTTGAAGATAAAAAGCGCGCCAATGCCCATAATAATCCCAAAAACCACAATCAGCAGCAAGCTCTTCCAAGATATTGGCTTGTCCTTCGGGTTTCTTGGCTGCCTTTTCATCACATCATCCTCAGCAGGCTCAACACCCAAGCCAAGAGCCGGAATCCCGTCTGTCACGAGGTTCATAAGCAGGATTTGCAGCGGCGTAAGCGGAAGCGGAAAGCGCAGCATAATCGCCAGAAACACCGCAACAACCTCGCCCATGTTGCAGGAAAGAAGGTAGCGGGTTGACTTTATTATCTTGTCATAAATGCTCCTTCCCTCTGACACTGCATTGACTATTGTCGCAAAGTTATCATCAGCAAGAACCGCCTTGGACACTTCCTTGGCAACATCAGTGCCGGTAATGCCCATTGCAATCCCGATGTCAGCCTTCTTCAAAGCCGGGGCGTCATTAACGCCGTCACCGGTCATTGCAACAACATGCCCGCACCTTTTAAGCGCGTCAACAACCTTGGATTTCTGCGCAGGAAGGGCACGGGCAATTATCCGGACACTGCCAATGACTTTCGCAAGCTCGTATTCTGACATCCTGTCAACATCCCCCCCCGAAAGAACAACATCCCCGTCCTTAAAGAGGCCAATCTGCCTGGCAATGGCAGTTGCGGTCAGCGCATGATCGCCTGTGATGACCATGACCCTTATTCCAGCTTCCTGGCACTCAGCAACAGCTGCCTGGACCTCTTCCCTCGGAGGGTCAATCATGCCGGCAAGGCCAACAAAGACAAGATTGCTTTCGACAGATTCCAGGCCATATTGCTTATAGAGGGGAAGCTCCTTGTAAGCAAAGCCCAGAACCCGCAGGGCATCTTTCGCAAAGGAATCATTAATTTCAAGAATAAGCTGCTTTTCCTTTTCACCCAGATTGTGGACCTTGCCATTCCTCAAAATCTTGTTGCAGTTGCGCAGCAGCAGGTCAGGAGCGCCCTTGACATAGGCAAAAGCCTCCCTATGGCCGTGTGCGCTGTAAATTACAGACATCATTTTTCTTTCCGAGTCAAAAGGCAATTCCTGCAC
>JAHFTU010000025.1 GCA_023269295.1 Candidatus Woesearchaeota archaeon
GCGAATATGGCTGCCAATATGTCCTGAGTGGCGGTTCTCTCTTGCAACAGCTGTTCTTTTTTTGCAACTCTTGTTCTTTTCATAGAACAAATGTTCTATTTATGTAACTATATAAACTTTTCGGCTGCCTGAGAAAAAAAGCTAGAAATCCGCTGCAGCTCATCGCTTGCTTCGCATCCTTCGCTCTGACAGCTCTTTTGTGGGCGGGTTCCTGTTGCGCCTGAGGAACATGTCAATCCTGTCCTGGTCCTCCTGCTTCTGCTTGTTCTGCTCCTCGGTGAGGTCAGGCATTGCGATGTCGACCGTGCTCGGCTTTTCCTTCTGGAACTTTGCGTACCTCAGCGCCTTTGCGCTTATTTTCTTTTCCTTCTTCTTGCTTTTCTTGCTCATGGTCCTTTCATGGCTGGAAATTTTGTGCTGGTTTATAAAATTTACGGCTTTACCAAGCTCCCGGCAAAGGCAAGGTTTGCTATCCTTGGAAGCTGGTTTGTGAAGATAAGTATTCCAAGCAGTATCAGTATTATTCCGGCTGCGATAGTTACGTACTTCATTGCGCCTTCGTATCGTTTTATGAGCCTTGTTGCCTGTGACGTGAACAGCCCCACGGCCAGGAATGGGATGCCGAGCCCGAGCCCGTAGGCAAAGAGCAGCGCAAACGCAATCGTTGGCCTGGTCAGCGCAAGCGTGAGTACTGCTCCCAGTATTGCGCCCACGCACGGCGTCCAGCCAACGGCAAATGCTGCGCCGAACAGGAAAGAGGTGAGGTAGCTTGGCTTTAGCCCTTTGAGCCTGAGCTTGTGCTCCTGCTGCAGGAAAGCCGGCTTTATCACGCCCAGAAGCACGAGCCCCAGCAGTATTATTACAACTCCGGCAACCTTTGTGAGAACGTCTTTCAGCATGTATGACACATTAAGAAGCACGCTGTTGATTAGCGCGCCGAGCAGCGCGAACACGAGCGTGAATCCCACAACAAACAGCAAGGTGTTGGTGAAGATTGCGACTTTCGCTTTCCTGCTGTCCTCCTTTATTTCTGCAGCTGCAGTGCCGGACAGGTACGCAATGAAAGCAGGGACGAGTGGAAGAACGCACGGCGACAGGAACGACGCGAGCCCCGCAATGAAGGCGATGAAGATTGTTATCTCAGCCATTTTGCGCCTTTACCTTTATTGGCCAATTGAGCTTTCTATTTGCTCCAGTATTTCTTGCTCGCTTGATGGCCCCTTATAGCTTCTCGACAGGACAGTCTCGTTTGGCAAAATTACGAGCTTGGTGTGCTGGTAAGGCACGTTAAATTTCTTTGCCAGCGCCTTTTCATTGGCGTCCGTATGGTCGTCGTTGAAGTTTACCTGGAAGCCAATGACGTTACCATCCTCAAGGGCGTTGAAAGCAGCTTTTATGTTTGGCCCTTCAGACTTGCAGATGGGGCACCAGTTTGCATAAAAGTCCAGGAAAACAAATTTTCCATCCTTCAGCGCAGCATCGTAAGATTCCTTGTCAAACTCGTAGAAGTTTTTTGCAAGCTGTTGTGGATTAGCTGATGTTGGCGAGTTTGCTGCAGCCTTTGTTTGCCCTGAAGTGCAGCCGGAAACAAGAACTATTGCAATTATAAGCAGGATAGCAGCCATTGAAGCATTTTTTTCCATGCGGAGACAGGAAGAAAGGTTCTATTTATACTTATTCTTCCTCTTTCCTTTCATGCCACAGGTTTATCACCCAATCGTTTGTTCAAAAACTTTAAATAACCTTTGCAGCAGATTTCTTTCTATGGCTCTCAAGCAACCCGAATCAATGGATGAGTGCATTTACTTCACGCAGCGCTCCCTTGAGAATGGGAAAGGCAGCGTGAGGGTGTGGGTTTTCAAGCAGGCCTGCCCCGAGTGCAGGAAGGCCATCATGGGCAAGCCCCGCGACAAGAAGGGGAAGGTTCGGGTCAGGGCCAAGGAATATGTTTGCCCGGGCTGCGGCTACACTCTTGAAAAGAAGGCGTATGAGGAGTCTTCAACAGCAAATGCAGAGTACACCTGCCCGGCTTGTGGCCACAGCGGCGAGGCTCAGGCTCCTTTCAAGAGGAAGAGCATTGAGGGCATCCCAACGCTGCGCTTCCAGTGCTCAAAGTGCAAGGCCAACATTGACGTCACCAAGAAGCTCAAGGAAAAGAAGAAGGGTAAGGGCGGCGTTCAGGATGAGGATATTTGATGGTGTCAGAAACAACCTTTTTCTTACAAAAGCTTTATATGAAAATTTGCAATACCCTTAGTTAAAATGCCTCTTGAGAATCTTATTGACCTTCGACTTATGGTGATGCAGCCTTCTGAAGCTCCTGCTACGGCCAACATACTTAAAAAAGCCCATTCAAGCTGGTCTGAGGTTTCTGCCGAATTTTATGACACCCACATTTTGCCAGGCTTTGCAGCTGCTCTTCAAGAAAGCTTTGCAATAGTTGGAAGGGTCAACGGCGCAATCCGTGCAGCTTACGAGCCTCCGAATTTTGCAGTGGAAGGCGATACAGTTATTTTTGGTAAAACCAAATCTCAGGGGATTTGGCAAACTAGTTATAGCGGAGCTGACGATTATTTTGCTGCTGAACCTGAAAGACGCGGTTACGGCAGTGCTTTCTTCCTCGCTTTTGCTAGAACGCTTGATCAGTTGGCTTCGGAACTTTGTCAGCCTGTTGTTCATAGAATTCAAGCTACCCATCGTAGCAAAAATTTCTTTGAAAGGTTAGGTTATAATGAAATACACTCCTCAAGGGGTTTGCAATTTGACTATCACCTTGTTGAGAGGCGACACTTGCCAGTTACGCATATATTGTCGGATTCGGAGAGAGAAGTTGTGGCAGCCTTGCGTTCTAAGGCGCTTGAGGCTAACAAACAATTTAAATAACCCTCTCCGCTTTCTTTTTCTTTATGGTAAAAGCTTCTGCATCGCAAACGAAAGGGAAAATACTCGTCACCGCGGCGCTGCCGTATGCGAACGGCCCGATTCATCTTGGGCACCTTGTCGAGTACATCCAGGCAGACATATTTGTGAGGTTCCTGAAGCTGCTCGGCAGGGATGTTGTTTTCGCCTGTGCTGATGACACCCATGGCACGCCCATTGAGCTTGCGGCTGCAAAGGAGAAGATAAAGCCTGAGGAGCTTATTCAGAAATATTATGATGAGCACACAGCTGATTTTGCCTCTTTTTTCATAGACTTTGATGTCTACCACTCGACCAACAGCCCTGAGAACAAGTTTTACAGCGATTTATTTTTCAACAGGCTTAATGAGAAGGGCTTTATCCAGCAGCGCCTGGTTGAGCTTACTTACTGCGAGAACGACAAGCGCTACCTGCCTGACAGGTATGTGAAGGGCAAGTGCCCAAAGTGCGGCGCTGAGGACCAGTACGGCGACCAGTGCGAGAAGTGCAACGCAACCTACCAGCCGATTGACCTCATAGAGCCTCACTGCTCACTCTGCGGCACTGCCCCGGTGAGGAAGCAGTCGCTGCATTATTTCTTCAAGCTCAGCGCTTTCTCGCAGCATCTGCAGCAGTGGCTTGAAGGCAACAGGAATATCCAGGGCGACGTGAGGCACTTTGTTGAGAGCTGGATTAAGTCTGGCCTGCAGGACTGGGACATCTCCCGGGATGGTCCTTATTTTGGCTTTAAGATACCTGGCGAGAGCAACAAGTACTACTATGTCTGGCTTGATGCGCCCATTGGCTACATTGCGGCAACAGAAAAATACTGCAGGGAAAACGTCAATAAGACCGCGCTTGAGGCTTACTGGCAAAACAAGGATGCAACTATAATTCACTTCATTGGCAAGGACATAATATATTTTCATTTCCTGTTCTGGCCTGCCATGCTCACGGCTGCCGGCTTTAACCTTCCTTCAGACTTTGCGGTGCACGGCCACCTGACTATAAATGGCGAGAAGATGTCAAAGTCCCGCGGCAACTTCCTCACGGCAAAGGATTACCTTGCGGTTCCAGGGCACGAGCCTGAGTTCCTTAGGTTTTACTACGCCTCCCACCTGACCAAGTCAGTGAGCGACATAAACCTTGATTTTGATGATTTTAAGGGGAAGACCAACAACGACTTAGTCAGCAACATAGCCAACTTTGTGCACCGGACTTTGGTTTTTCTCAACAACAATTTTGATTCAAGGCTTGAGCCGCTCGGGAATGATGAGAAGTTTTTCCTGCAGCAGCTCCAGCCAAAGTACGACAGCATTGTCAAGAATTACTCCGAGTATAATTTTCGGGATGCTGTGAGGGAGCTTCTTGAGCTTAGCAGCATTGGCAACCGCTATTTTCAGGAAAACCAGCCTTGGCAGCTCGTCAAGGCCGACAAGAAAAAGTGCCACAGGGTTGTTTCGGTAGCAGCCCAGATGGTAAGGGACCTCATGCTGCTCTCTTTCCCAATCCTGCCAAAGTATTCTGAGAAAATCCTGCGGCTGTTTGGCTACGAAAATTTTGGAACGCTTGGCCTGGCTGACCTTGGCAAGTTTCCCTCTGCAAAGAAGCTCTATCCTGCGAGGATTGTCTTTGCTCCTATTGAGGAAACCATTGCCTTGGCTCCTGTTTTTCCGGCTGTGCTTAAGGTTGGAAAGATTGAGGAAATAACAGAGCATCCCGATGCGGACAAGCTTTACGTGTTGACGGTTGATTTGGGGAGCAGGGGCGGCGGCAGGATTGAAGATGGCGAAATAGGCAGTGATAATGCTGCTGAAGAAAAAGCCGAGAAACCTGAAAAAAGTGAAAAGGAGCGAAAGCACAGGATTATCCAGCTCGTTGCGGGCCTCAGGGCTTATTACAGGAAGGACGAGCTGCTGGGGAAGAAGATTGTTGTTGTTTCAAACCTCAAGCACGCAAAGCTTCGCGGCTATGAAAGCCATGGCATGCTTCTTGCCGCTGATGACGGGAGCAGGGTTGTCGTGGTTTCGCCGCAGGATTCCGACCCAGGCGACTTGGTCTTCCCGGAAGGCTCGGATGCTGAGAAAATACTTGCGAACAGGAAGCAGCTTGCAATTGACGAGTTTTACAGGCTTAACCTCAGGGTTAAGGATGAGAAAGTCGTTTATGGCGCCAAGCCCCTGAAAACAAGGAAGGAAATAATTTCTGTTGATGCCGCAGATGACGCTGTTGTGAGATGACTTTTTTTTCAGAATTTTGAGCCACCAAAAACTATTTAAATTGTGTTGCAGAGATTTTCTTCCATGGCGAAGCCAATTGGGAAGAAAGAAAATAAGGAAAGCGGCAATAGCGAGAGCAAAAAGGAGGATTCTAACGTCAGTGTCGTGATGGGCGAGCTCTGCCCCGTTTGCTCACAGAAATCCCTGTCGCTTACCGAGCGTGAGCAGGAGATTCCTTATTTTGGAAAGGTTTTGCTTTTTGCAATGACCTGCACCGGCTGCAAGTTCCACAAGGCAGACATTGAATGTACAGAGCAGAGGGAGTCTGCAAGGTACTCCATTGAAGTTTCAGGCTCTGGTGACATGCCCATCCGCGTTGTGAAGTCAAGCCAGGCAACTGTCAAGATTCCTTACGTCGCTGACATCATTCCCGGAGAAGCTTCGAATGGCTATGTTACAAACATTGAGGGCCTTCTTCAGAGGGTGAAGCACCAGGTTGAAGTCATCAGGGATACTGAGGAGGACCTGGAGGCTGTCCAGAAGGCAAAGAATATGGTTAAAAAAATCAACAGGTGCGTTTGGGGCGAGGAAAAGCTCAAGATCATCATAGAGGACCCGACCGGCAACAGCGCGATAATAAGCGACAAGGCGGTTGTGCAGAAAATGAAAGTAAAGGAAATGCAGCAGTAGAAAACGCTTTTACTTTTTTTCGCCGCTTTCGTCTATCAGCTCCTGCAGCGAGGCATAGGCTTTCATTGCGTCCTTTTTCTGGAATATCAGCGTGAGCTCAGTGGCGGCTGAAACTATTTCAAAGATGTTTATGTTGTCCCAATACAGTTTTCTTGTTACTGCAAAAATGACGCCGGGCGTGTAGGGAAAATCCTTGTCAAAGCTCATTGATACTGACACGAGGTTTCTTTCCCTTGTGGTAACCTGGCCCGCGCCGAGCTCTGAGATTGCGGCTGCCACTTTCTTCTCGCGCTTCTCGTTGGCTATTATTGAAACCTCATAGTTGCCGTGGATTATGTTGAAGGTGTCCCCGGCCCCGTAGTCGAATAACTTATAGAGTTCTTCAAGCTTTTTAAACAGCTGCGGCGACTTCTTGACAGAAAAGTACACGAGGTTTGTCTTCAGGGTTAGCTGGGTGTGCGGTTCAAATCGTATCGCCTTCACATCGTCCGCCTGCAGTGATTCGCTGTGCCTCCTTATCGCCATCATCACTGCAGCGTCGTTTATCTTTGCACCGTGCTCGAGTTCAACCTGCGGCTTTATCCTTTCCGCAAGGGCTGCAAAGCTTATGATGCCCTGGCGGAGCCCTTCCTGCAGCAGCGGCTTATCATTGACAAGCTTCTTGACTACGGCACTGACAGTTACCATTTTGTTTTGATTGACCTTTTCCTAAAAGGTCATAACATTTCTATTTAAATTTTGTTATTTTAATAACATTAAGTTTTAATACCGGCTGTAGTGTTCTGCTATGAAGCTGCAGTTGCAGCATTGTGCAGTCGGTGAAGTGAATAAGCTTTAAATAGTGTGTAAGCTATCCGTTTAGTGCAATTTATTGGGGGATGGTTGCTGTGATTGTGATGAAGTTTGGCGGCACGTCTGTTGGCAGTGCCGGGAGCATAAGGGAGGCTGTTGGGATAGTGAATGCCAGCCAAAGCCGGGCCCCTTTTGTTGTAGTTTCCGCCCTTTCAGGCGTTACTGACCTGCTTCTTGCATCAGCCAGCAAGGCGCTTGACCGGAGCTTTTCTGCGAAAGAGGTGGTCCGTGCAGTTGAGGAAAAGCACCGGAGCGTTATTCAGAACCTTGGGCTTGGTGCTGGCATAATCTCGGAAGAGCTTGCCGAGCTTGAGCAGGTTATTTTTGGAATATCGCTAATTAAGGAGCTAACACCAAGGACTACAGACTACGTTGCCTCTTTTGGCGAGCTTATGTCCGCAAAGATAGTTGCAGCTTACGCCCGAAAAATCGGCCTAAACGCCATGGCATTCAACGCCTGCGATCTTGGCATGGTTACAGACAGCAATTTCGGCAATGCCGAGATATTGCCAACTACGTATCAGGCTATTGCAGCCGCCGCGGGAAATATTCCGCTGGGTGTTGTTCCTGTTGTGACTGGGTTTATTGGCAAAAACGTTAATGGTGAAGTTACGACCCTTGGAAGGGGAGGCAGCGACTACTCGGCTGCCATTTTCGGGGCTGCGCTAGGTGCAGAGGAGATTCAGGTATGGACTGACGTTGACGGCGTTATGACTGCTGACCCCGGGATTGTCCCGAATGCCAGGACTGTTGATGTTGTTTCGTTTGAGGAGGCGAGCGAGCTTGCCTATTTTGGCGCTAAGGTTCTCCATCCAAAGACAATACTGCCTGCATTGGACAAGAACATCCCTGTAAGGGTTCTTAATACGTTTAACCCGTCAGGCAAGGGCACGCTTATACTGAAAAGCGTCATGAGGAAGGAGCACGTTACCGCAATAACGTCGAAAAGCGACATTTACGTCATCAATATAAACTCGGCAAGGATGCTCCTGGCTTTCGGGTTCCTGCATCAGGTGTTCAAGCTTTTTGACGAGTTTAGGATGCCTGTCGACATGATTGCAACATCCGAGGTCAACGTCACAGTTACTGTTGAGAGGAAATTTGACATCTCAGGGCTTGTTGAGAAGCTCAGGGAATTTGCGGCAGTGACTGTGCTGTCAGACCGCGCTTCAGTCAGCATAGTTGGGAACGGCATAAGGTCCACTCCCGGGCTGGGCAGCAAAATATTTTCCATATTCGGCAGGTTGGGGATTAATGTTGAGATGACAACCCAGAGCTACGATGCAGTGACTGAGACACTCGTGATAAAGGAAGGCCGCCTTAAGGAGGCTGTTCGTGCGCTGCACGACGAGTTTTTTGGCGCGCAAGCAGTTCAGGCACCAGTCACCGCAGCAGCCGCAAAAATTAAGTCAGACAGGTTGAGAGCTTAAAACAAATGAGGGGGTGGGGATTAATGGGTTCAAACGCAAAAACAGCAAGGATTGAGGGCGCGATAACCGCCATGGTGACGCCTTTTACAGAAAGCGGCGAGCTGGACGTTGAAGGCCTGAGTAGGAATGCGAATTTCCAGATTGAGAACAGCATCTCAGGGCTTGTCCCTCTTGGCACGACTGGCGAGAGCCCCACAATAAGCGATGATGAGCGCGAGACAGTCATCAAGACAGTTGTCACAGCTGCCGCAGGCAGGGTTCCCGTAATTGTCGGGACTGGCACAAATTCCACAGCGCATTCAATTGAGCTGTCAAGGCAGGCTGAGGAGCTTGGCGCTGATGCTGTGCTTGTGGTTTCGCCCTATTATAACAAGCCAACCCAGGAGGGGCTTTACAGGCATTTCAAGGCAATTGCTGAGTCAATCAAAATCCCTGTTGTTGTTTACAACATCCAGGGCAGGACAGCAGTTAACATAGAGACAGCCACGCTTGCTAGGATGGCGCAGGTGCCTAACATAATTTCAGTCAAGGAGGCGTCAGGGAACCTTGCGCAGATGATGGATGTGCTTGAGCAGCTTCCCAAGAATTTCAGCGTCGTGTCAGGAGATGATAACCTGACTTTGCCTTTGATGGCTCTTGGCGGCCGGGGTGTCATCTCTGTAGTCAGCAACCTTATCCCGAGAAAGGTCAGCGACATGTGTGCAGCAGGGTTGAAAGGGGATTTTGCAGCAGCAAGGAGGCTGCACTTTGAGATGCTGCCCATTTTCAAGGCAGCATTCCTGGAGACAAACCCCATTCCGATAAAGGCGGCAATGAACATGGCTGGCATGCCTGCAGGTCCTGTGAGGCTGCCGCTGTGCGAGATGCAGCCCGCGAATCTTGAAAAGCTGAAAGCGGTTGTGCAGAAGATGGGGTTAGTAAGATGAAAATAGCTCTCATTGGTTACGGGAAGATGGGCAAGGAAGTGGAGCGGGTTGCGAAGCTCCGCGGCCATTCGGTTTGCGCGATTGTTGACAAGTCTGAAGCAGGAGCGACCCACAAGGAGATTGATGGCAGCGGGAGCTGCCTGAAGGATGCTGATGTTGTGATTGACTTTACAGTCCCTTCTGCTGTCGTTGATAACATCCGCAAGGTTACAGCAGCAAAGAAAAACATGGTCGTTGGAACTACTGGGTGGTATGACGGCATAACAGAGGCAAAGCAGCTTGTTGGCGCAGCCGGGACAGGATTCATTTACAGCTCAAACTTTTCGGTTGGCGTGAATGTTTTTTACAGGATTGTGGAGGCAGCTGCAAGGCTCATCAACAAGGTTCCTGACTACGACGCGTTCGGCTACGAGCTCCATCATAACCAGAAGCTTGACAGCCCGTCAGGCACTGCGAAGAGCATTGCCGAGATACTTGTCAAGAATATCACGAGGAAGAAGCAGGTTCAGTATGACAAGCTTGACAGGAAAATAAACCCTGAAGAAGTGCACTTTGCCAGTGTGAGGGCAGGCTGGATTCCAGGCACTCACGTTGTTGGCTTTGACAGCGAGGCAGACACTATCGAGCTGAAGCATACTGCGAGGAGCAGGGCTGGCTTTGCCCTTGGCGCTGTGATGGCTGCCGAGTGGGTGAAGGGCAGGAAGGGTTTTTTCACAATGAATGATTTCATCAGTGACTTTTTCAGGTAAGCATGACCTTTTTAAGAAAAAGGTCAATCAAACCCAAATCGTGAGCGCACGATTGGGCCCCGTCGCAACAGCGACGTGGGAACGTTCGTGGGGTTGATAAAGGCGCAAATCGGGAGTCGCCCGATTGCGCATTCCGCTCATCGCGGAATTGCGGCGTAGAGCTGCGCGGATTGCATTATACATACGATAGCTTTTAATACCGCCACATAGCCCGCAGCCGGATTATCAGGGGGAATTTTGTATGCAGAAAATCAAAGTTGGCATTCTTGGAGCAACCGGAATGGTTGGGCGGACTTATATCAGCCTGTTGCAGAACCACCCATGGTTTGAGGTTGGCTATGTTGCGGCTTCAGAGCGCTCTGCCGGCAAAAAATATGCCGAAGCAGTAAAAGGTAGGTGGCACTTGAAGCACCCAATTCCGGCTTCCGTGAAAAATCTGGTCGTGCACCCTGTGAGCGCAGTTGAGGAGGCCAAAAAGCAGTGCAGCTTTGTATTTTCGGCTTTGGATTCTGAAACAGCGAAAGAGTTTGAGGAAAAATATGCTGCAGCCGGCATGCCTGTTGTGTCAAACGCATCAGCGCACCGCCACACCAAGGATGTGCCTATGATTATTCCCGAGATTAATCCTGAGCACGCTGACATAATCAGGGTTCAGCAGAAGAACAGGAAATGGAAGCGCGGCTTTATCGCTGTGAAGCCAAATTGCTCCCTCCAGTGCTACATGGCTCCCTTGTTTGCGTTGCACAAGGATTTCGGGGTGAAGCAGGTCATAGTTACAACCATGCAGGCCATCAGCGGTGGAGGCCACTCCAGCTTTGCCACGATTGACATTGAAGATAATGTTATTCCTTTCATCGGGGGTGAGGAGGAGAAATCCGAGCGCGAGCCGCTGAAAATCTTCGGCAAAATAAAGGGAAGTGAAATAGTTTACAGCCGTGAGCCAGCCATCTCTGCGCACTGCAACAGAGTTCCTGTGATGGACGGCCACATGGCCTGCATTTCAGTCAGGTTTGAAAAAAAGCCAACAGAGAAGCAGATAATTGAGGCGTGGAAAAGCTTTAGGGGCGTTCCGCAGCAGCTGCAGCTTCCTTCTGCTCCAAAGCAGCCGATAATTTACAGGCCAGAGGAAGACAGGCCTCAGACAAGGTATGACAGGGATAACGGGAATGGCATGGCAGTTACAGTGGGCCGGCTGAGGGAATGCAACGTGCTTGATTACAGGTTTGTCGGGCTTTCCCACAACATGGTAAGGGGCGCCGCAGGAGGAAGTATACTCACGGCAGAGCTTCTGAAAGCAAGGGGGCTGATTGGTTAGGATGGCTAAGCAGGCTGTTGATGAGTATCTTGCAGGTTTGGAAAATTGCAGCTCTGATGTAAAGGCGCAACGCGTTACCGGGCTGTGTTATGACTTGATGATTGACACTGCAAAGTTTTTTGAGGCAGTTGCGGCTCGCAGGGATTTTGGGACAATTGAGCGTTACTTTTTGCCGCTTTCTGAGGCATTGTCCAGTCTACACCAATTTAACCGAGAAGTTATAGGGGCATATTTGCCCCATGACCGCACAGGGGCGAGGCTGGCGTTGCGCGCCTTCGGCTGCTCTGTGGCAAGCTTTGGGCTTGAGATGAAGTACCACGAAAGCTCTGGAATTGGTTTGCGATTTCCTCCTGAACCTGTGCAGGAGGTTGGCGCAGCGCTTCAGACGCTCGGGATAGGCATAGTTAATATTGCAAATGGCGGATACTCCTTATCAGAAAAAGTGGTTGCGATTGCAGAGGTCAAAAACAATTCGCTGGGATTTTTGGATGGCGTGGTGAACAGGCTTGCGGCTGAAGCTATTTTTGCCCCCGTTCTTGGAGGCTTGCAAGTAAAATGACAAAATACATTCGTTCAGGAAGGTTGCAGCAGATTCCGCCTTATCTTTTTGCCGAGATTAACAAGAAGATTGACAAGGCGAAGAAGTCAGGGGTTGACGTGATTAGCCTAGCTATTGGCGACCCTGACATGCCTACCCCGAAGCACATAATTGCCGAGCTTGGGAAGGCTGCCAACGACCCGAAGAACCACCAGTACCCTGACTACGAGGGGCTTTATTCTTTCAGGGAGGCTGTCGCAACTTGGTACAGGAGGAGGCATAATGTTGCTTTGGACCCTGTCAGCGAAGTCCTTGCGCTTATTGGCTCAAAGGAGGGCAGCTTGCATCTCTCCCTTGCGTTTGTCAATCCCGGTGATTATGCGCTTGTGCCTAACCCGTGCTACACGCCTTACAGGACAGGCACGATTCTGGCGAATGGCGTTGTGCACGACCTTCCGCTTTTGGATGCAAACAACTTCCTGCCGCAGCTTGATAAAATCCCTAGGGATGTTGTCAAGAAAACAAAAGTACTGTACCTGAGCTATCCGAATAACCCAACCACTGCGGTTGCCGACCTGAATTTTTATAAGGAGGTTGTTGACTTTGCAAGGGACCACAACATCGTGGTGTGCTCTGATAACCCTTACAGCGAGATTGCATTTGATGGCTACAAGCCGCTGAGCTTCCTTGAGGTCCCGGGAGCCAGGGAAGTGGGTGTTGAATTCAATTCGCTTTCAAAGCCCTACAACATGACTGGCTGGCGCATCGGGATGGCAGTCGGCAACCCTGAGATAGTCTCGGCAATGGCCACTGTGAAGAACAATGTTGACTCCGGCGTTTTCAATGCAGTGCAGTACGCTGCCATAACAGCGCTCCTCAAGACTCCGGATTCTGAGATTAACGCACTTAACGGCATTTACCAAAAAAGGCGCGACCTTGTGCACGAAACTCTGGCAAGCGTAGGTATAACAGCTAGAAAGCCAAAAGCGACCTTTTACATGTGGTGTCATGTTCCGGAAGGCCACACGTCAGCTAGCTTTGCCACCCTGATGCTTGAGAAAGCCGGCGTTGTCGTGACTCCAGGAGCTGCCTACGGCAGCTACGGCGAGGGCTATTTCCGAATCTCACTGACAGTGCCGGACGCCAGATTGGCTGAAGCAATGGATAGGATTAGGAAGGCGATTAAAAAATGATTTCAGTCAAGAACAACAGGCTGTTTGTCGGGGATGTTGCGGCTTCTGATTTGGCAAAGCGCTTTGGCACTCCAGCCTACGTTTACGATGAGGAAACTGTCCGTTCCAAGGTGAGGGCGCTTTTTCAGGGCATTTCTTACAGGCCGCTTAAGGTTTATTATGCTGCCAAGGCAAACACCAACCTTGCAATCCTCAAGATAATCAGGGAAGAGGGCGGGCAGGGCATTGGCATTGACGCTGTCTCAGTTGGCGAGATTGAGTGCGCGCTGAAAGCAGGATTCAGGCCCGGGCAGGTTATTTTCACGTCAACCTCTGTTACTGATGAGGAGATGAAGTTTGCCATAGCCAAGAAAGTGCTTGTCAATTGCGACTCCCTGTCGCAGCTTGAGAGGTACGGCAAACTCGCCCCAGGCTCGAAAGTGTGCTTCAGGGTAAACCCCGATGTTGGTGCAGGCCATCACGGTCACGTCATAACAGGCGGCCCCGAGAGCAAGTTTGGCGTCTGGGTTGATGATGTTGGAAGGGCTTTTGGCATTGCAGCTAAGTACAGGCTGAAAATTGTGGGCATTCACGAGCACATCGGCTCCGGCATCCTTGAGACCGGCAAATTTTTGGCTGCAATGAAGATTCTGCTGACAATAATTGACAAACACAGGGACAAATTCAGTGATTTGGAGTTTGTTGATTTCGGAGGAGGCATTGGCGTCCCCTATAGGCCTGACCAGAAGCAGATTGACTTTAAGGTTTTTGGCTCGGCTGTCAGCACGCTCTTTGCAGACTTCTGCAGGAGCTTTGGCAAAAAGTTATCGCTTGCCATAGAGCCTGGAAGGTTTATTGTTGCCGAGTCAGGGCTTCTGCTTTGCACAGTCAACACAGTCAAGCGCACCCCAGCCCACAAGTTTGTCGGCGTTGACACTGGATTTAACCATCTCATAAGGCCAATGGCCTACGGCAGCTACCATCCAATAATCGTGGCCGAAAACTGCAATGGCAACGCTGGAGAGAAGAAGGAAAAAGTTGCGGTGTGCGGCAACATCTGTGAGTCAGGGGATGTTTTCACGAGGAATGAGGAGGGAATAGCTGACAGGGAGCTTCCGCCAATAAAGGAGGGCGCTGTGCTGGCTATACTTGTTGCCGGAGCTTATGGCTTCTCCATGGCGTCAACTTACAACACAAGGCCAAGGCCTCCTGAAATTCTGGTCAGCGGCAGGAACGCGAAGATTATAAGGAGGAAGGAAGACCTCGCGCACGTGATTTATGGAATGTGAAACCCTTTTAGAAACCCAAGTC
>JAHFTU010000090.1 GCA_023269295.1 Candidatus Woesearchaeota archaeon
CTTGGCGCGCGCAGCAAAAACCGATTAGTGTATGTTGACAGGATAAAGAAGCTCATCGGAAGCGAGAACCTTATTGTGACAACTGATGATGGCAGCATGGGAATGAAAGGATACGTTACAGACGCATTAAAGCAGCTGCTGCAAAAAGAGAAAGTGGACAAAATCTTTGTTTGCGGGCCAGACAAGATGATGAAAGCCGCAGCAGAAGTCGGGACTGCTGCCGGAGTCAAAGGCGAAATAAGCGGCGAGCGCTGGTTTAAGTGCGGCGGCATGGGGCTATGCGGCCACTGCTGCGTAGACCCAAGCGGGATAAGGCTGTGCATGGAAGGGCCGGTGATTGACTTTGAAACTGCACTGAAAATAACTGAGCTTGGAAATTATCACCGCGTAAAGTCCAGCAGGAAGGAGAAGATAGGGGCACATTAGGCAAACGCCGGCATTCTTATCCGTCTGGCAAGGGTGGGAAACCTTTCCCTGCCTTTGGATACGATCTTTATGAGTCCAAACCCCTCAAGGTATGAAATGTCACGATGAACTACCTCGTATCTTCTCCCCAGAGTTTTAGCAAGCTGGTAAATGTTGCCATTCCAATCCTTCAGGGCAAAGATGAGCCTAAGCCGCTCAGGGCTGAAAGTACTGGCAAAGGTTTCAGGGGTGAATACTATAGTTCTGACAGCACGCTTGGGTTTTATTTTGCCTGAAATAACACTTTCGATATACTTGTTCTCTTCTTTCATTTTTTTCTTCATATCCGCCACAATTTCAATTTTTACCATCATAATCACCGAGCAGAACTTTCTGCTTTATTTTTTCTCCAACAAAGATTATGTACTCTTCTGCCTCCATAAAACTCATATTCTTGAATTCGGTAAAACTGTTGCCAAACTTGTGAATATGAACTCCTGTTCTTTTAGTCTCGTGCACATAATTATCAATTCTCGCTACTTCAAGCCACTTGTTTTCATGAAACCAGAGGTACTGCAAAGCAAAAACGAAACTTCCTGGAGGGTACTCTCCCGACTCTGCCCGATAAAGGCGCTTGATCAAGCGAGTATCCTGTGACAACCACTTTTCGCTTCCAAAAATAAGTTTCATTCAAACAACCTGCCATATCATATATGATTTACTAAATCATATAAAAATCTTCTGTTGACAGCATAAACCAGGAAGTTGCTTAAATACCCTAGCCGGACAGATGTCCAGTGTCCAGTGCTTTCCGTCTTGAAAGCTTTTCGGAAATGTCCAGTGGAAACTATGAAAATTGTGAAAATTTTCTGGCAACAAAAACACTTTTAAATAGCCAAAAGCCTCAACTTGTTTTAATGCTGCTGATAAAGAACTGCAAAGTGCTAGTTGGCAATGACTTTCTTGAGAGGAATATTTTGGTTGGCGATGATGGCAAGATAAAGAGGATTGCTGTTGCTGCTGAGCTTGATTCTGCTGATGAGGTGCTTGATGCTGCCGGGAACTTCGCGCTGCCTGGGCTGATTGACGTTCACGTGCACTGCCGCGAGCCGGGAATGACGCAGAAGGAGGACTTTCTGACTGCAAGCCGGGCTGCTGCGGCCGGCGGCGTGACTACTATTCTGGACATGCCAAACAGCAAGCCTGCCACGACAACTGTTGCGCTGCTTGAGGAGAAAAGAAAACTCGCTGCTGCAAAGTGCCTCGTGAATTACGGGTTTCACTTCGGAGCTACTGCTGAGAATATTGATGAGATAAAAAAGGCAAAGAATATCGCGTCTGTAAAGGTTTACATGGGCTCGTCAACCGGCGATTTGCTGGTCACGCAGGAAGATGTTTTGGACAATATATTTGGAAGCGGCAAGACTATAACTGCCCATGCCGAAAGCGAGGAAATAATCAGGGCAAACACAGACATATTCAGGAACGCTGAAATCAAGGACGTTGCCGAGTTCCACCTCATGATAAGGAGCAACGACGCTGCCGAGAAGGAGATTGCGAGGGCGGCAGAGATAGCAAAGAGGAACAAGGCGCGGCTGCACATCTGCCACATGAGCACAAAAGAGGAAGTTGCAATTATTGCGGCAGCAAAGAAGGAAAACAAGATTCTCAGCTGCGAAGCCACGCCCCACCACCTGTTTTTGACAGTAGAATCTGCAAAGGAGTTGGGAAATTACGCCAAGGTAAACCCGCCGCTGAGGCGAAAAGAGGATGCGGCTGCGCTGTGGGATGCAATCTCAAAAGGGATTATTGACTGCATTGCAACAGACCACGCACCGCACACTCGCGAGGAGAAAGAGCAGGACTACTGGAACGCGCCTTCGGGAATGCCAGGGCTCCAAACCATGCTGCCGCTTTTGCTTGACGCTGTGAACAAAGGGATATTATCGCTGCAACAGATGGTGAAGCTGACTGCGGAGAATCCTGCGGCGCTGTTTAGAATAAGGGGAAAAGGAAAGATTGCTGTGGGGATGGACGCCGACATAACGATTGTGGACATGCACAAAGAGAAAACAATAAAAAACGAGGACATGCTGTCAAAGTGCGGCTGGACGCCCTTCAACGGATGGAAGGTAAAGGGGGCTGTGGCTGCCACGCTTGTGAACGGGGCTGTTGTTTACAGCGATGGGAAGATTGTCAATGAAAAAGCAAAGGGAAAAGAGGTAATTTTCAATGGGAACTGAATCAAAGGTTGCCGAGCTGCTGCTCAAGGCGGGCGCTGTCATACTCAGGCCGCAAAAGCCTTTCAAGTTTTCCTCTGGCATCCTTAGCCCGATATACTGCGACAACAGGCTGCTGCTGTCAAAGCCGAATGAGAGGAAGCTGCTGAGGGACCTTTACGTCAAAAAAATAAAAAAAGAAGCAATTGAGGCAGATGTAATTGCCGGAATTGCAACCGCAAGCATACCCTGGGCTTCGCTTGTCGCTGAAAAGCTGAAGAAGCCGCTTATTTACATCAGGAAAGAGGCAAAGGACCACGGCCGGGAGAACCTGATTGAAGGCGGGCTTGAGCCAGGGCAGAAAGTCCTGGTCATTGAAGATTTGGTCAGCACAGGAGGGACTTCACTCGCGTCTGTTGCGGCTGCGAGAAAGGAAGGGGCAGTTGTAGAGAAATGCCTTGCAATATTCACGTACGAGCTTGAGATTGCCAAGAAAGGTTTTGAGGAAGCCAGCTGCCAGCTTTTGACACTTAGTAATTTTACTACACTTGTCAAAGTTGCTGCCAAAAAGGGCTACATACAAAAGGAAGAGATAAGCATGCTCAGGGAGTGGAGCAAAAGCCCTGCCGAGTGGGGCAGGAAGATGGGGTTTGAACAGTAACCAGACCATCATCCTAACAAGGCTCCAGCATAAGGTTCCTTTCTATCTGCATTATCTCATTCGCACTGATTACGACAATTAATGGCGTTTTCTGTACCGGGTTGGGAACAAGGAGGACCAAAAACTTTATAAGCAATAGTACTAATAAAGGAGAAATAAAGGAATAAAATAGTACTAATTGGAGCAGCAGGCTAGTTAGCAGCGGCTTTGCAGGAAAAAGGTGTGCGATAGTTGGTTAAGGTTGTCGCGTTCAAAGGGCAGTACAGGATAACTATTCCTAAGGAGCTTGCCGAGGTAAAAGGCTGGAAAGCAGGCACCAGGCTGCGGTTTGTTGAGCTTCTAGACGGCAGCGTTGTTCTCAGGGAATTTGAGGAAGGAACGAAAAAAGATAGGGGTAAGAATGAAGGGCAGAAAAAAGGGCGGAAAGAGTAGAAAGGTTATGAAAAAGATACTGATAGATTTGGATGTTGTAACTGTACACTTGTGGGATAAAAGCTCACAGGCGGAAGAGGCTGGAAGGCTTATTGAAAAGCTTGGCAGCAAAAGCTTTGAAGTAATTGTACCCTATACCTTGATTGAACTGGCTGAAAGGTGGCAATATGTTGCCTTAAGGGAGAAGGTAATAGGCTTCTACAAGGAAAATGCAAAAACAATAAGCGTGGAGGAAGTAAGGGAAAAGCTCGAAAACTTTGGAGTAAACGACAAGGAAATTATCATAAGCCTTATTGCTAACTGTGTCAAAGAGGAGGATGCAGCTTTAGTTATTGTAGCTTCTTTGTTTAAAGTCGACTATCTTGTGACGTTTAACAGAAAACACCTGAGAAACAGGGAACAGAAAATCTGTGATGTGTTGAGCGATTTTAATCTTCCCCGGGTAAAGATACGCACGCCACAAGAGCTGCTAGAAGAACAAAGCGAGGAGGGAAGCACATAATGATAACTAACTTACGCTTTTGCTTTAATAACGCCTTTGACCATACTGAACTCGCGCTTCCTCAACTCTTCCAAGTCGGAAAGAAGCTTGATAGTAATTCCTTTTTTCAACTCGTCAGCCAAAGCTACGGGGTCTGTATCGCCAGGCAAGCCGAACTTGCCTTCCTTAATTTTTTTGCCTTTCATATTGGCAAAGTTGGATTTTCAATATATAAACCTTTTCATGGGAAAAAATGAAGGAACGAAAAAGAAGCGGAAAGGGTAAGCCATTCGCAGTACACAACCACTTTGGGAGGGCTGTGGCAAAGGCAGCACCTGTAATAGCGGTGCTGCTACTCCTTGTTGCAGCCATAACAATCTTTGACAGGATAGGGCCCGGAATAACGGGCTTTGCAGTAGTGGAAAAAACGTTCACAATAGCGCTGAGCAATGAAATAACAGCAAACGCCACCGCAGCTGCAGGGGAGAAAACAACAGCTGAAATACCCGTAACACTTAACGCTGCACCAACTTCGTTCAACATCAACGGAAAGCTAACAGGGCAAGGAACAGCGAAAGCGTACCTGCTGCTGAACGGCCAGAAGTACCTTATTCTTGACACTTCGCAGCCTAAATCAGCAGAAACTTCAACACAATCGCTGCTGTCAATAACCGGGAAGCTTGTGCAGGAAGTGCAGCAGGAAGCGCAGGCAATCACAGGGGCGGTAACGAGCACATTACTCAACGACAACACCACAGCAACAAATGAGACAGCGGCAAACGCAACCACAACGCCAGCAAACAACACAAGCAACCAGACACAAATCAACGCAACAACGCCTGAAACTCCGGCAAATGAAAC
>JAHFTU010000091.1 GCA_023269295.1 Candidatus Woesearchaeota archaeon
GTTTCTCTACGTTCAGCCACAAGGGTTCTTGTCCCAATAGCACGCCAAAATGCTTTCGAAGTCAATGATTATAACGCCGCGGGAGGGATTTGAACCCCCGAGTCCTTTCGGACAGTGAATCCCTGTGTGGTATCGTAGGTATCTAAAGGACACCTAAATGCCCTTAGCAATCTTACGGTCCGCAAGCCATTTTAGCAGCTTGGCGAATCACCGCGATACCAGGCTACGCGACCGCGGCATGACCTTTTTAGAAAAAAGGTCAATCAAAAAACGACGACCTCCTTTCCGAAAGGGTCTATTCAGAAGAATTGCGTGGCGGCTTTTAAAGGTTTTGGGTTAAGGAATCATAATCTCGTAACAGCATTTTCGAAAGCTTTCGTTATCTCTATGTACGATTTATCCCTAAGCTGGCCGTAAGCAATCGGTTTGCCGATCTTGACAGTTACTTTTCCGGCTTTTTTTGGAATAACGCTGCCTTTCGGGAATATGTCAAAAATCCCCTCTACCTTTAGTGGAACGACTGGAACCCGAAGCTCGTAGGCAAGCATCCCTATTCCCTGCTTGAACGGCTTCATTTTTCCCGTGTCAGTGCGTTCGCCCTCTGGAAAAACAAGCAGGTTCCAGCCGTTGTCAATTAGTTTTCCGCTGTACTGCATGCTTTGCAATGGCCGTGTTGTCTGCTCAAACAGGTAAGTGTTCGCAAATAGGGAATAAAGGTTGTAAGCCAGAAGCTTCAGGGCTTTCTCAAATGCAACATATTTCTTTGGGAGCTGGCGTATTTTATGAAATTCCCCCCACGCAGCAGGGCTCAGCTTTGTCCTGAGCTTCATGGGAAGGGCTGTCATAATCAGCGGCGTATCAAAGTGGCTTGTGTGGTTGGAGACAAAGATAACAGGTCCTTCGAGGTTTTTAAGGTTCTCTTCCCCTTCAACTTTAAGCTTGCAGCAAATCCTGAGGGCAGGGAAAATTATCAAATGCTGGACTAGGAAACGAAGCTGGTTAATTGGGAATCTCCTTACCCAGTCGCGTTGCCCCAGTTTTTTGGCTGATTTTCTCGTTTCTATCAGCCTTTCAAGCTCTTCAACAGTGGTTGTGTTTGTTATGAGGGTCTCGTCTAAATCAATGTTAAAATCTGATTCTATATTTGAAACAAGTTCAATCCTGCCTATTGAGCTCATATGCAAGCCTGTTGTCAGGATTGATTTTGGTGTTATCGCCTGAATTGGCAGCTGCGCAACCTTGGCAAGGATTGAATAAAGCCTGTTTTTCTGCGTAATTAGAGCGCTCTCAGGCAGGTTTTTCTGCTCAGCATATTGCCTGAGAATGTTCTTTTTCACTTTAAGCGTTGAAGTTCTTGGAAAATCCTCATAGGGCCATGTGTCGTAGCTTTGAATTTGCTGGTAGTCCATTAGTTTCTTGTTCGCTGCCGTAACAACATCAGCGAGCTGTTTGCCCCGTAAATCAGCAAGAAGGAAGGCATGGACCTGCTCGCCTTCCTTATTCCTGGCTCCAATAACTGCGCTTTCCCTTATGCCTGGCATGTTGTTCAGCACAGCCTCAACGTCTTCGGCGTAAACATTCAGGCCCTCGCTTGTTATGATTACGTCCTTGCTCCTTCCCTTCAGAAAAAGGAACCCGTCTTTGTCAAAAGTTCCTATGTCTCCTGTTTTTAACCAGCCATCCGTGAAGGAATTCCTTGTTTTTTCCCTGTCGTTGTAGTAGCCCTGTGTTACATTAGGGCCTCTCACTAAGATTTCGTTATTTTCACCTGTGATAACCTGCTCGCCTGGCAGCACTGTGCCGACAGAGCCGATTCTTCTTTTATGCGGCAAATTAAAGGTTACGTTTGGGGACGCCTCTGTAAGCCCGTACCCCTGCAGGGCCAGAAAGCCAAGCCTGTGCCAAAACAGTTCCCTCTCCTTATCGAAAGGCGCACCTCCAACCCCAAAAAACTCAAAGCTGCCGCCGAACTTCATGTGCAGTGGCAAAAACAGGCATTTTCTAAGAAAAAAAGGCATTTTGCCGGCGACCAGAGCAAGACCCCTGAAGAAAAAATAAAGTCTTTTGCGCCGGAATTCATTAATTATGCTGTCTTCGAGCAAGGAGAGAATTCTTGGCACCACAAGCATCACAGTGATTTTTTCTTTATTAACCGTTTCAATAAGGGCTGATGGCTTTATTGTTCTAAGGTAAACAATAGTTGCGCCAGCAATTAGCGGAAGGAAAAAGCCGTTGGTCTGCTCGAAAACATGGCTCAGTGGGAGAACAGAGAGTAGCCTGTATTTGCCAGTGATGTCCAGGACTTTTTTGACTGATTCAAGATTGCTTACGATGTTCCTGTGGGTCAGGGTGACGCCTTTTGGGATTGAAGTTGTTCCTGACGTATAAAGAAGCTCCACAATGTCGGATTCCGCAATTTCAGGAAGTTTAAGCTTCAGCCTTTTGCAGTTGGCTAAAGAAATGTCCAGGTTCTCTGCGAAGATGATCTTAATGTTCAGATATCTCGGCCTGTATTTTGTCTGGAAAACCAGCTTGGCATTTACCTGCTGCTGCACATGGTTCAGGTAGGCCTTGTCTGCCCTCACGTCAATAGGAACTGCTATGGTCCCGTTTAGTATGCAGCCAAGGAAGAATACGCCCCACTCGGGCGAGTTGGGCGCCCATATTATGACCCTGTCGCCTTTTTTGACGCCTTCCTGCTGAAGGAGCGCAGCCACTTTGAGGCTCTTCTCATATATTTCCCTGTAACTGTACTTCAGGGTGCGGAAGCCGGTTTTGTAAATTATGGCTGTTTTATGCCCTTTGTCCTGCTCTGAAAATTTGTGAATATACTCAGTCAGGTTTTTCATTTCTTCACTGTCAAAATTAAAACCGCCAGGGCATAGTCCCCGTCATGGCTTATGCTCAGCATGGGTTTCAGATTCGGATTGCCGTAGTCTCCATTTTCCATAAGCCTCAGTTCCGGCTCTCCGTTTTCTTTTGTGACAACCTCAACAGCGAGCCAGTCAGGCACTTTTTTCAAAGCCTTAAAAAAAGCTTCCTTGGCAGCAAAAACCCCTGCGAGGTGTTCAGGCCTGGTGTCCTTTAATTCGCTCGGATGAAAAACTCTTTTGGCAGCGCTCTCGTCTTTTAGCAGTTTTTCAATTTTAGGGATGTAAGTCAAATCAGTCCCTATCCCGACAACAACCATATGTTAAGATGAATCAAAAACCTATATAAACTTTTGTCAGGTTTTATCACTGCGTTCTAGGCTGCCGCTATAATCGCAATGCCAGCAACCACAACAATCGCTCCAAGAACTACATGCAGGGTTATTTTCTCATGCTGCTTCAGGAAGAGGTAGCCGTATAGCGTAGCGAAAAGCGGCTGTGAGCTTATCAGTGGGAAAACAACGCTTACATTTCCTCTCTTGACAGCCTCGAAGTTCAGCACAAGCCCAACAGTATTGATTAGTCCTGCCGTTAAAAAGAGCGGCCACGACTTCTTGTTTAGTGAGAAGGTTCCTTTGGTTTTTGCAAAAGCCATAAGCGTAACCATGGCTGCTGTGAGGCCAACGGCTGCAGCAAATATGGCGTTTGGCAGCTGCTCAAGCCCAACCTTATAGATGTTAGTTGTAATGCCGTACAGCAACGCTGCAGTAAGGGGATACAAGAGATTTACCGCGCCTGATTTTGTTTTCTTGCTTTCGTACGCAACTACCCACACACCGGCAATTATGGCAATTGTGCCAATAAAAACAGGCAGTGTCCAATGCTCCCCCCTGAAAAGTATGGCAATCACTGCGCCAAAAAGTCCTGAGCTGGCAAGCGCAATGGTGTTCCTCGCTGGGCCTACGCGGTGCACGCCTGTAAACTGAAGGTATCGTGCAATGCCATGCCCGATTGACCCCGCAAGTATGAAAAGCATTATCGCAGAAGGCGTAAGTTTGATGGGCAGAGTCATTAGCACGAGCAGCCACAAGAAAACAGCGTTGATTGCGGTGACAATCACAGTTCCATGAAATGGGCTTGAGTGGTCATAGCCCTTCTTGAGGAAAACAAGCCCGAGCGGGAAAAGCGCTGCAGATATGATTGCTGCTATTTCAGCGGTTTTCGACTGCAGCAATTCAACAACTGCCATAGCGCCATTTTGTTTCCTAAACCTTTATAAACATTCTGGCAAAACCTTCAAAGCACAGCGGAGTAGGGCAGAGGATGATAGCTTTCTGCTATTGCCCGCCTAACCAGGAGTGCCCGGTGTAGCAGTGACCTGCTGCTTCGGACGGCTCATAACCACTTTTGGTTGGGAGACCCACAGAAAGAGCTAAGTTAAGGCTTGCTCTTTGGGACGTCGAAGGTTCAAATCCTTCCTCCGCTACTATTCTAATGATAGTTCTCAAAACCGTCAACATTAAAAATAGCATCCTCAATTGTTGCGTCATGGTTTTGGTGTGCGGCATTGATGAAGCAGGCCGTGGCCCCATCATCGGCCCGATGGTGATGTGCGGCGTCCTCACCGATGAGGAAGGCGCCGGTAAGCTGAAAAAGGTTGGTGCGAAGGATTCCAAGCTTCTTTCTCCAAAGGAGCGTGAGCGCTTGTTTAAGGAGATAGTTAAGATTGTGAAGAACTACAAAATCGTCATTATCAGCCCGGCTGAGATTGACGCTTCTGTGCAGTCCACTGACGGCATGAACCTCAACTGGCTTGAAGCCCATAAGTCAGCTGAAATCGTGAATTTCCTGAAGCCTGACAAGATTATCATTGACAGCCCCAGCAACAACGTTGAGAACTACAAGAAGTATCTTATGAAGCTCCTTGATAACAAGAAGGTTGAGGCTGTTGTGGAGCACAAGGCTGACGTCAACCACGTTGAGTGCTCGGCTGCCTCCATTTTGGCAAAGGTAACCCGCGATGCTGAGATTGAAAAGATAAAGAAAGTGGTCGTGGAGGATTTTGGCAGCGGCTATCTCAGTGACCCCAAGACAATAGCTTTTTTTGAAAAGTATTTTGAAGTCTACCCTGACATTTTCAGGAAGAGCTGGGCGCCTTA
>JAHFTU010000026.1:0-6415 GCA_023269295.1 Candidatus Woesearchaeota archaeon
CAGCGGCGAAACGTTTATAAAGTAAGCAATTTAAATTAGCACCATGGTAGAAAGCTACGCAAATTACGAATGGTTTTTGAAGCAGGACTTCAGTGAATATTCTGGCAAATGGCTTGCCATTGTTGATAGAAAGGTAATAGCTGCCAGCAATGACGCTAATAAGCTTATCGGCGATGTGAAAAAAAAGTATCCGAATAAAAGGCCATTTATCACCAAAGTCAGGGATAAACTGTCTGTTCTATAATTCAGGCTACAACTGATACTTATGTCACTACTTTACAAATTTAAAAAAGAGAGATTAATAAATGGGGGATTCGCCGGCAGGCCTAGAATCCTTGTTATTCAGGGAGAAAGCGCATCTATTGAAGTGCCTGCCTTAATCGATAGCGGATGTGATGTAACCGTTATACCCGAATCTATCGCTAATGCAATAGGACTAGACATGAGCGGCGAAAGAAACAAGCTTTATGCCTATCGAGAATCAAACGACGTAATCCAGGGCAAGGCTACCATCACTTTTGTAGGAAGGGTACAAAGGCAATCAGTTACTTTGAATAACGTTCCTGTTCTAATAGCACTTACGAAAGATGGTATAGAGGATGAGCATGATATAACTTTGGGTGTTGAAGGGATTTTTGACGCCTTTGATATTACTTTTAAGAAGGCTCAGAACAAAATCATCTTGCAGAAGGCTACCGGAAACCTTCAGCTCAAGTCATGAATAAACCCTTAAATTATCAAGAAGCACAAAAACCGAGAAACCAATCAACTAAGTCCGCATGCTTTGGCTGGCTGCTGCCCTGAAAAGCCCTGAAAAGAATGTCTGCGCAAACGCGCTTCCTGCCTCTGCAGATTGCCTTGCTACCAAATCAGTCAGGCTGAAAAGCGGCTTCTTCTCGTAAGTAACGTATTTCACTTCAGTGAGGTTTGTTTGCTGCTTTAGCCACCCCTCGGCCTCTTTCTTGCCGCCAAGCTCATCAACCAGGCCAAGGTCCTTTGCCTCAGAGCCCAAGAACACCCGGGCTGTTGCGATTTTTTTGATTGCCGCAGGGTCAGTTAGCTTCCTGTTTTCCTTCACGCTGTTGAGAAAATACTCATGCAGCTTGCCAACCTCTTCCAGCATTATGGCTGCCTCTTGCTCTGTGAGGTTCCTGTACGGGCTGCCGATGTCCTTGTTTTCGCCTGATACCAGGCGCTCGTAGTTCACGCCGTATTTTTGCAGCAGCTGCGAAAACTCAAGGTAGGACGCTGTCACGCCAACGCTTCCTGTAAGGGAGACAGGGCTTGCCACAACATAATCTGCTGCGCTCGAAACCCAGTAAGCCCCTGAAGCGCCTATGTCCCTTATGACTGCCACTTTAGGCTTCTTGGCGTTTTTCAGCGCTTTCATAATTTCCTCGCTGGCAACAGGGCTACCTCCTGGGGAATTAATCTCAACCAGCATGCCCTTAACCCTGCTGTCCTTCCCAGCCCTCTCTATCGTGCCGACAATATCATCAGGGCTTGCAGGCCTGCCAAGCAGCCCATCACTGCCGCCTATCTCGCCAGTGATTGTTATGAGAGCAATGTTGCCCTGTGGAACTGCTGAACTTACAACAAGCTTTACCAAGCTGAAAAGCATGATGAAAAACACAGCCACCCCGGCAATTATGAGAAGCCATTTGATGGGGCTGCCTTTTTTTGGCTGTGGTGAATGCTGTTGTGCCAATGCGAGTATCCTTTTCTCTGCCATGCTAATTCACACCCCCGGGAGCCATGTGTTCGTTTTCTCTCCATTATATTCCGAATTTATCCGTTTGAATTCTTTAGAGAACCCCAGATTACTAGCTGCTGCATGGTACGCCTGCCTGCTGCAATAATGGTACAAGTTCGGTTCCACGATTCCGTGTATATGTCGGAGCGCGTTTGGCTGTGACATCAAACTTTTTGCTTTGCCGTAAAATGCCCAAGCCCCAGCGTACCATAATAGCCCCAAACCTGTACTAACTGCGCCAATATCTGCCATCACAATACCAATTCCCATTTTTAAAATACCAGGGGAACTGTTATTCACTAAAAGACTCCCTGCCACTAATAATGAAGGACCTGTTGCGATGGCTAAGGCAATAGCAGGTGCTACGCGAACAGGGGTAGTCACACCAACAACAATTTTCTCAAGTGTTCTGCCCGCAGCCATGTAAATTCTGACAGTTAGCGCCCCTATAAAAAGATTTATATACGACTCCCAGGTGTTTTCATTTCATGAGCCTGAAGAAAGAGCAGATACAGCAGGAAGAAAGGCTTGCCGAGGAGATACGGAGAGTCAAGATGCCAAGGGGCAGGCAGGTCTTTGGGATAGTTGACCAGCTACTTGGGGGAACAAGGATGAGAGTCAAGTGCTTTGACGGCAAGCTAAGAATCTGCAGGATACCAGGAAGGTTCAAGCGCATGCTATGGGTAAGGGCTGGAGACACAGTCCTTGTAGAGCCATGGGAACTCTCAGGCGATGAGCGCGGCGATGTCCTCCACAAGTACAGCAAGGCACAGATGCAATACCTCAGGAACAAAGGATACCTGAAAGACATGCAGGCGTTTGAAGAGTTCTAGAAAATGTAATAGCAAATCTCGGTAATTCTTGAACTTTTGCGAGATTTGCTAAATAGCAAATTGCAAGTAAAATGTTCAAATATCTTTACAATTTGCTATAAGGAACTTTGAATAACTACATATTTGTCGAAGTTCTCTATAATCTTCCTATCCTTATTAGGAAGTCTTTGTAGTCTTCTATGTCTTTTCTTACCGCTTCCAAGAATTTTTTGTCAACTTTTTCATCGTTTGAAATCACGTACTTCACCTCCTTGCAGCCATTTCTTAATTTCAGCACCAGAGTAATAGTTTTCCCTTATGCCCTGAAGTATTTTTGCTTTTTCTTTAATCTTTGGTTCAAGACTGTTCATTCTAGGAAATCTGATTGTTGAGAGTATTGCTGTTCGTCTGTTGCCGCTTGCGAACGGGTGTTCCTGAACCAGCCCTTTAAGTAACATAACTGCTTTGTCGTAAACATCGCCTGGCGCAGTTTCGGCTGATTCTAAAACCTTATTTATCTTTAATACGCTTAAGACCTTAAAGCTGTCGGCTTTCTTGACTTTTATGTTATTGAGCGTCTCTTTGTTGATCGCTATAACTTCCTCCCGAGTTAAGTAGGTTACCATTTCGCGGCTATTGTAGTTATATTGCCGCCTCTTCTTTAAGTTTTTGGTTTGCAGTTAGCAATAGGAGTTAACTAGGATTATTGCAGCCATGGGAGCTAATCACTCCCGCCATTTCATCAACCCTTCAGTAACTACTTTAAAATAGCTACTAATCAAAAAATTTATATAGTTGCGAGAAGCTGGCAAAGGTAGCAGGGGTGATAGGGGACAGGGTCCCTTATTGTGAGGTGCTTGTTATGAATTACATGGACAGGACAGTTGCCAGTTTTGTTGCACTCGTGACTTTTCTCGCGAGCATTGGAGTTGCTGTGCGGGGAAACTTTGTTTACCCTGTGGAGCTTGGGCTGCTGCTACTGCTCGGTGTGCTGCTCGTCATTTCGCTCATCTCTCCAGAAAAAGATGCCGCAACTGCCTTCCTTAACGTATTGTTCTTTATAGCAGTAATAGCAAACGTAGCATACCTTTACAGCGTAGCCGGCTACCTTAACCCTGCAAGGCTTCTCGGGCTGGCCCTCGGAGTTGGCGGGCTTGTACTGTCAGGCTACAGCATGCTGATGCAGCCTGTGCCAGCGCAGACTATCACGGCCCAAAGCGAGATTACGTCTGAAGTACGGAAGCTCATGGCCGCTGAGCAAAAGCTGAGCGATGCCAAGAAAAGGCTTGAGACAGTGAACTGGAACGACGAGGCACCGGCCAGGGCAAAAGCAGCCGCAAAGAGAAAGAGCAGGCGCAAAAGGTAATTTGCTTCTAATTACTTGATAGATTAAATATTAAATCTCGTAAACATATATACTTCTCTGTATGATCAGAGTTGGTGCAAAGGCACTCGTAACCCCAAAATTTGTCTTTCCTGAATTCGCCATTAATTTTATCACATTCTGATCTTATCTGCTGGATTTCCTCGGAATTCAAACCAGACGGGCCACACGACTTAAAAACCATATCCTGTGTGCACATATCTCCAGAACAAAAACTTGGACCATAATTTCCCAAACAATTGTCATTCGTAAAGCATTCTTCTGCTGATAAGCCTTCACAGACTTGTATTTGCGTGGGAAAATCTTTGTCTTGTGGGGGTGCAATTGGTGGTGTAGTTGGAAAATCTTTGTTTGGAAATGTATTTGGAGGTGTAGTATTTTCAACAACACCTTTGTTTGGAAGTGTAGTATTGTTTGAAGGATTAACATTTAGTGATGGGAAAACTCCGATTTTCTGAGTATAAACTCCAACCACACTCACAACCAGAATCAATCCGATTATAAGGTAAATAATTTTCATCTTCACATTTTTATCAGGTGCGGCGTTATAAAAGCTTTTCTTAAAAATTGGATAAGCTTGTGTTTTGCTACTTCTTATGCCTTCTGAAAACGTTTGGCAACAGTGGCAGCAAATATGATGCTGCGAACCACCAGACGAATCAGCAACCATACCTCCCTTGTACGCTTCTTCTCGTTGCCTTCATGCTACCAGTTCATCTAGTCTTTTTATGAATTGTTTGGCAGTGTTCAGGAGCTCTTCTGCTAAGTCTCTGGACATCTGGCTAACTTCGTACGCTGCAGTTCGCCGCGTTTGCCTGCCTTTCGCAAGCATATCCACGTACTCTTCTTTCAGCGATTTGGCTTTGTCAAGCATGTCAACAAGGCGCTCTTCCAGAATGCCCTCATGCACGTAATAATAATACAAGGCCCAGATTGCAGCTTCGTGTGACCTTACCCTGTAGCCGATTTTGGCCAGGGCTGCCAGAGCAGCATGGTACATTGCATAATAGGCTGACTCTATAACTGACTCGTAACACCTGAAATTAGAATTTAGGCCGTGAATTTTCTTCAGCTTCTCATCCTCAGAAATGTTCCATAACAGGTTAGCTACCACAAGGTTAAGGCCCGCCTTTTCCATGTGCTTCCCAGCCAGGTGCTTGACAGTAATGTCCTTCTCAAGCGCTGGCTTCTCTCCACGCTGCTCCCTTTTGTAATAGCCTATCTTCTCCTTCAACATCGCAAGGCTATATTTTAAGCTCATTTTCCACTTCCCTCACATATTCAAAAAACCTATCACCCCCGTAAACAACAACATGATACCTCAACGCTTCCTTTCCAACATTAACATCCTTGGCTGTAAGCATGTTCTGGAAAATCTTCTTATCAAGCACTATAGCATTCAGTTCCACAGCATGAGCCATGGATAGCGTGTTTGCTACCCTGGAAACTGTCTCCTTCTTCCTATCCTCAACCACTACCAGCAGGTCAACATCGCTCTTATCCTTAGCCGTGCCCTTCGCATAGCTTCCAAAAACAACCACGCAATGAATAGTATTCGACTCCTTGGACTCCTCAACAAGCTTGTCCAACAGGCCCTTCAGCGCCTTGTTGCCGGAATACATCTTCTTCGCCTTCTCAGCTTCCAACTGGCACAATAGCAGAACCGTGCCATACTCGCCAAGGTTTAATGAGCAGAGGGTTGATGGGCCAACTGTCCTTTTCTTTAGAATCCCAGCCTTTATCATCGACATAACTTTATTGTAAATGAAGCTGTAACCCTTCCTGCCCAGCTTCCTAGCTATCTCATTGATACTGTACTCAGCCAGAACGTTGCCATCATACAGCCCTACTATCTCCCGCTCAACATCGCCAGACACAATTATCACAATTTTAAGATAATACTATCCTAAAAATAGGATAACTCATATATAAGCTTTTCGGTTTTGCACACTTACTATCAAAAAAGTTTGATACTAAAACTGATAGTAACTGATAGTTTGATGGGCTACCTTCGGTCCAGCTTTCAGCCTGGCTTGCTCTTCCTAATTCCTATTTCTTGCTCTTTCTGAAAATGCCTGGCAACAGCGGCAGTAAATATGATGCCACGAACAGCAGGATGCCGATTGTGAGGAAGCTGTCTGCAAGGTTGAAGGCCGGCCATGGCTTCAGGTAGATGAAATCCGTGACAAATCCCTGGCTGATGCGGTCTATGGTGTTCCCAACCAGCCCGGCAACAAGAAAGGTTGCGGCGAGCCTCTGCTTAAGGAATCCAAGAAGGTAGAGCGCTATCACGACAGGAGCAACAACAATCGAGAGAAGGGCAATGTAATTTGAAGTGCCTGGGAAAAGGCCGAATACCGAGCCTGTGTTTGCCCAATTCGCAATGTGGACAAATCCAACTATAGGAATGCTGGCAGATGCTGGCAGAAAATGCCTTATCGCAGCTTTTGTGAGCTGGTCAAGCGC
>JAHFTU010000026.1:6515-13478 GCA_023269295.1 Candidatus Woesearchaeota archaeon
AAAGGCCGAATACCGAGCCTGTGTTTGCCCAATTCGCAATGTGGACAAATCCAACTATAGGAATGCTGGCAGATGCTGGCAGAAAATGCCTTATCGCAGCTTTTGTGAGCTGGTCAAGCGCGACCATGGCTATGACTGCCGCGAAAAAAAAGGCGTGGCCTGATATTTTCTTGCTGATTACCATCCGCCCCGCTTCTTGAAGTCCTGCTCTGTCTGGATGTACCTCTCAATTGTGCCGAGCCGCTGGTTGAGCGTTTCAAGCGCTGCCTTTATGGCGTCCAGCTTTGCAGAAACAATCTCTATCTCCTTGCCTGCTGCGTAGGAGCGCTCGTAGTCCTGGTTCCTCTGGAACGCCTCAGCCTGCGGGGCTGCTCCCTGAAAACCGCCAAGAGGCTGGGACTGTGGGTACTGCGGCTGCGGTAAGCCGCCCATGCCCAAATTGCCAATGCCGCCAAACTGCGGGTCATACGGCATGCCGCTGCCAAAGCCAGGGCCCTGGCCCTGCATCCCCATGCCCGGCGAGCCAAAGCCGCCAAGGCCGAGATTGTCGTTTAGCGCCAAATCATCCTTCTTTTTCCACGGAAGCACCTTTGCAAAAACCCCGAAAATGCCCATTCCTAACCACCTCTTTTCCAAGTTAATACGCTTAGCAGCGCCCTTATTAGCTGGCTGAAAATTCCGCTCCCGCTTTTTCCCTTTTCAGCTGCCTTGCCGGCTGCTTTCTTAGCCTCCTCGGCAGCTCCTGCTTTCTCTGTGACAAGCGAAAATCCTGGCGATGGCGATAGCGCAGTGAGCTGCTGGCCTTTGTAAGCGTATGTTGCGCTCGCCGGGCTCGCAGATGACTGGCCTGCTGAGGAATCATAGCTGAGGTCATGCTCGCCATTCGGGGGAAGCTTGACTGAAAAGCTTTTGTCATTGTCAGCCACAAGCGCGTCAATCTCCTCATCCTGAAGGTTCTTCAAATGCAGGCTCACTTTTATTTTTTCGCCTTTTGTGGCGTTGGCAGGCGTGACGTGCTTTGTGATTGCAATAAGGCTTTTTTCAGCGACGTCAATGACAGCTGTGTTTGACTGGACAAGGTAATCGGAGTTCTCGTAAGTGTATGCGGCTGTAGCCTGGCCTACAAAATGGTGGCCGATTAGTGTGGCTGTATCCTGATAAGTTATGTTTGCCTGGCCTTCTCCGGGGATTTCATCGATATGCCAGCTCCTGCCGCCATCGCTCACAGTTATGTTCCTGACCGGCTTCTGCGCCCTGTTCTTCAGCTTAAGAAGCACGCTGTAAGTGTCAATGTTGGTCACGTTCGCAGGAACCTGCTTATCAACCCCAAGGACAGGATTGTCAAAAATTTCTATAGTGGCAGGCTTTGACGCTGTCTTGAATATGACGCCATTGATGCTGTAGGCTGCGGTAGCCTGCGGCAGCTTAATCCTGCCAACACTCACGTATTTGGAACTTTCGTTTATAACATATTCTGTCTTGTTCTGCACGCTTATCGTGTACTGCCTGCCATCGTCCTCCACGACAACATCAGCCGGCTCAGTGCCAGTGTTTTTGACTTTCAGCTGAACGCCGAAGGTGTCGGTGTTATTCGCTGACTGAGGAGCAAGCTTCTCAAGGAGAATGACAGGGCCTTTGACATAATTGTCTTTTACTGAAAGGCTTGTTGCGGTGCCGTTAATAGCGTACTTGTCACCGTAAATATTCTCGTACTCCAGGCCTGCCATTGGAAAGTCAATTTCACCTGAAAACTTTGCCCTGCGCTTTTCAGCATCACTGATTACCACTGATTCGGCAGGCGCAAGCTCTGAAACCTGCACAGGCTCGCCGCTGTCCACAAGGTCAAAGCCGTACGCCAGCGGCAGCTTGAGCAGTATGTTCCTTGCGACCTTATCAGCTGCGGTATTTGTTATCACGTATTTGACTCCGAAGACCTGGCCAACGTAAGTCACAGAGTCAGCCAGTGACCTCGTGATGGTGAGCGGCAAGCTATCAGGCTCAACCGCAACAGGCGTGATTTTTGCAAATTCGTAATTCTGCGGGTCAGCATAAGTGTCGCTGCTGTAAGCGTCAGAATAGCGCAGGGTTGTGTTCACATAAAGGACAGCGCCCCTGCCAATGTGGTCCACCCTGAGCTTGTACGTGTAGGCAGTCACTATTCCCTTGCTAGGGACATCCACCGTGGCCTGGCTCTTCCCAATAAGGGCAAATTCTGATGAGACATTGTCAAAAACAAAAACCCTCCTCAGGTTTGTCGGGCGGGAATTGCGGACAACCACTGCGACCTCAACATTATCGCCTGCCTTTGCAGTTGTCCTTGACAAGGTCTGTGTAAGAGTCACATCCTGCGTGGGCAAAACAGTAGCCGTGTCCTTAAACTCCCTGCTGAAATTGTCGCCGAATTCGGTGAAGTAGCTCACGTTAGTGCCAATAACATGGCCCGTGCTGGCGTTTGCCTTTGGAGCGTAAAAGTACTGGTCGGCAAGCAGGACCTGCTCGCCAGCGCCCATTTTGCCAAGGAACACATCAGGAAGATAGGCCAAATCCGTGCTTATGTTTGCGTGCACGTTGCTAAGCTCAGCGTACGGGTTGAGGTTTTGCAGCCAAACCTTAATCCTCCTCCTCTGGCCTGATTCCATCGTTGCTTCCTTAAGGGAATTCCTTACAATCACATCCTTGTTTGAAACGGCTACGCTCTGCTTCTTTTCTGGCACTGCTGTCATGTTCGTGTCGCTCGAGCCCTTATAGGACGCCCTCACGCGTATGCCTGAAACGCCGGCATTAGCGCCCTTGAATTCGAAAAACCATGATTTTGTCGTATTAACCCAGGCATTTGTAAGGTTGCTGATGCTAACATTCTTTGACTGGTTGGTGACCCTTGCCATTTCACCGTTCCAGACATAGTCCCACGGCGTTATTTTCTTAAACTCAAAAGGCAGGGAAGTGACTTTAATGCCTGGGTCAAAAATAACTTCCAGCGGGGCTATGGTAACAGTATCCTGCAGGCTGTTGGTGAGGTTGATTGTGATGTTGTTCCTTTCCCCAATAAGCGCTGTTGTGGAGCCGATGCCTGCGTACAGGCTAACTGCCTGGCTGATTGTCACTGTCTGGCCTGAACTGTATATTGTCTTAAGCTTAGAGCCGTCATTGTATTTTAAGGAGGCAACAAGGCTGCCTTCAAAAGCCCTGAGGGCCTTCACCTTGTAAGTAAAGCTGATGGACTCGCCCTCAGCAAGCCTCCCTGTCCAGACAGCGCGGTCAGGCACCAGCAGGATGCCGTCAGTTTCAGTCACCACAAGCTCTTTCGGGAGCAGGTCTGTGTACGTAATGTTCCTGGCCAGCCCGCCAGTATTTGAAAGTGCCACTGAAAAGAGAACAGCATCGCTAACAATGGCTTCTGACTTTGAAGCCGTTCTGGTTATTGCTATTACCGGGGACAAGGAAATGCCCCGCACTTTAACCTTCATTACCTTGCCGGTAAAGTCATACTGAACATTGTCAAGGCACACCCTTGCATTCCCGGTTGACTCGCAGCTGTTGTTGCTTATGAACAGGCTGCCCTTCCCGTAGTCAGCAAGTATCTGGTTAGTCTTGGAACTGAGGTAAATTGTAAACGTCTGGTCTTCCACAGTTATTGTATCTCCCGAAAGTATCCACTTGTCAACAGGCGTGGTGAGCGCAGAGGCCTCCCTTGAACTGGCTAAAGCTACAGCAGCAAACACCAACAGCACCAATGCAGCTGCGCGAATTCCCTTAGTATGCAAAGCACGCATGCCCAGCGTAACAACACACCTCTTTTTCCTGATTATTCCTTAACCCGCAGCTTTTCCCTGCGCATTATCCATCATCCTGCCTTGAATTCCTGCCTGCAGATTTCCCTGCAAAAGCTTTTCAGCAACCTTCCTGAAAAGCGATTCAGGCAAAAACCTGACTACCTTGAAAACAGCTGTCTCTGGGTAAATAACAATATCGCCTTTTTTATAGCCGGATATGATAAGCAGCGGGTCACTGCTGAACTGGCTGGCAAACAGCGCAGAGAGAACAGACGCCCTCTGCTCAGGGCTGCTCACCCTCAGCTGCTGAAGCACCATTTCCCTGCTCACATTGCCGCCTTCAACATCCATTGTTTCAGGCACTTCGCCCAATATGGGCTCTTCCTTGAGCATGATAAGCTTAAAATTATCGCCTTTCATAGCGGCAAAGTCATTCCTGCTGAATGCAGCACTAAGCTTCTCCACTTCAGCGCCTGAAAGCGGCTGCACCGACTCATTCCCTTTACCAATTATCCCTGAAGTTATTTTTGTGCCATTATCAGCAGTGAAAAGCATAAGCTTGCCGCTTGCCTGAAAATGATTCTGAAAATCAAGCGCGTCCCTCACGACAACCACAGCAGCAACCCCTGAAACTATTGACAAAACAGCGCTCACCAGCAGCAACCCCTGAAACACGCCCTTGGCAACCTTGAAAATCACTACAGCTGCAACCACAACCACTGCCAGCATTACAAACAGGGAAATCTCAGGCATCCGACAGCTTTACCTCTCTTTAAACATTCGTTTAACGCCTCAAATATCCTGTCACAGCTTATTTAAACTTTGTTGTTTTCACTGTTTTTCACATCACCAAGAGCAGCTCTTCCGTAGCCACACAAACCGATGAGGGGGCACTTTTCACACAGCGGCTCTCGCTTGGTGCAGAACTTCTTGCCAAGCTCAACCAGAAGGGCATGATACTGGCTGAAATCCTTGGCAGTTCTCATCTCCAGCGGCAGATTCGCAACAATCAGATGCTGCAACTTATCGTAGCTGACATCGCCGCTGCAAATTCCAACCCTTGAAAAGATGCGCTTAGTATAAGCGTCCACAACAAAAGCGGCTTTGTTCGCAGCATAAAGAAGAATAGAATCTGCGGTCTCAGGGCCAACGCCTTTAAGCTGCAGCAGCTCGTGCCTCAATTCACTGGCGTCTTTTTGCAGCAGCCTTTTGACATCGCCGCCGTAATTGCCGCAGACATGCCGGGCAAAAAGTTGCAGGCGCCCGGCTTTCTGGTTAAAGTACCCGGATGATTTTATTAGTTGAGCCACTTTTTCCTTTTTGGCAGCTGCTATTTTCCGAAAGTCCACCATGCCAGCAGCAGCCAAATTGCGAATCGCCTTCTCCACATTCTTCCAGGACGTGTTTTGGGTCAGGATGGCGCCAATAATGACTTCAGTTTCCCTGTTCGGGGTGATTGTGGGCCACCATTGCTGATGGCCAAAAAAGCTGACAATGCGGGAATAAACCTCAGAAACAATTTTGGCATTAGGGGCAGCAGTTGCCATAACAAAAGAACAATCTCTGGCTTATTTATTGCTTATGATTTGTAATTACCTTGCTGCACGCCAAGCGAAGACGGCAAGCTGAGCTGCCTCTCGCCCTCTGCAAACCTGTTTGCAAAATGCCCAAAAACAACCTGGTCGATGCTAGTTTTAAGCTGCCTAGCCGGCATGTAGCCTGTTTTTGAATTCGGACTTATGAACGGGCTTGTAAATGCCTGCATAAATCCGTCTGCCACGTATTGCGGCAGCTGCCGAAGCCTAGCAGGCAAGTTGCCATCTTCATCAGCGCTGTAGGTTTGCCCGCACAGGTCATCCAGCTTTGCAAGCAATGCCCTGTTACGTAAGTTTTTCGAGACAGCTGCTCGTGCAGCGCCCACAACCTGCCAAAAGTTGTGCCTATTGACCGCTTTATCCCACCTAAGATCGTCCATTTTTAAAAGCCATGCGCCTGCGTAAAGCTCGAATATCTGAGAAGGGTTCAAGGCAAGGAGCAATTCATGAGGCACCTGCACCTTCTGGCTTATGTCTAAGTTATGAATGCCATAATATGCCATTTCAACAAGCCCGGCAGCCTGCTTTGCCTCTTTAGGATTAACGATGGGGTCAGAATTAACAACCGAACCGTCCTCAGCCTTGCTCTCGGACTGGCCTGCCATGACTTGCCCTATAAAGTAAAGCTGCAAGCCGTAGTTGAACCTATGCTTTAGCCCGTCAGGCAGTCCACCGCCAAAAAGATCCATGCGCTGTTGCATGAAGAACAAGCAACCTAACTATGCTTTTAAATCTTGTGCGGAAAAAGGAAAAGAGGGAAGAATCACTTTACCAAAACAGCGTTTATGAGGCCTTCCTGGCCCGGCCTGTTTGTGACCCTGGCTTTCCCAAGCTCAGTGTCAAGGATGGCGCCCTTTGTGATTATGTTTGCCCTGGTGAAGTACCTGTTTGCAGGGTTGTTGCTGACTGTCTTAATCTTTGCAACTGCGTACTTCTTTGTTGAAGAGTTGTAAACATTAGCGACGGTTTCCTGGAGCACGCGCTGCTTGACTGCTGCGCCGGTTACCCTGTCAATCCTGAGCCTTCGCTCCTTGCCAAGCTTGCTTAGAACTGGCTGGCTTCCTTTTTCATAAAGCCTTTTCTTCCTGTAAGGCCTCCTCAAGCCGCCAGTTGGCTTCCTCAATGACCTTCCCTGCGTAATCATTTTTTGTCAAGCACGGCAAACAGCCGCCTATTTATTAAGGTTTCTATGCGGATGCGGCTACTGCCAGCACTTGACCTGGTTTTCGCATTCTTCCTGCGTCGGGAACTTCATATAATAGTCTTCGCCGTACTGCTTTGCCAACTGCTTGTACGTTTCATTGTATTTTACGGTTATTGGGAAGTCTATCTGGTTGTTACCCTCATTTTTTTCCTTGATTTTGCTGTTTGCGTCAACTATTAGGCTTATGTTGTTCATGCCCTCGTAGGGCGCGTAAGGCATGTAAACCATGACTGGAACTTTTTGGCTGGCGTTAATCCTTGGCAAAATCATCCTCACCATCATCCTGCCGTTCAGATACCACACGCCAGCTGAAGGCGGGCTGTCATCGGTGCCAATGTTTACGACTTCACCGTAAAGGTAAGGCCTCATAGTCACGGAGGCATTGATGGTT
>JAHFTU010000092.1 GCA_023269295.1 Candidatus Woesearchaeota archaeon
TAACCCATGCTAGGGATGGCATTTATTTTCCAGCCGAAAGCCTGCTCATAGAACTTCTGCGCCCTTGCCATGTCATCAGCAGGTATCTCAAAATGCACAACCTTGTCCACACTAATCACCCCCTCAACATTATAATAAAACAATGAATAGCAGCATGACCTTTTTGGGAAAAACCCAAATCTTGCCAAAGCAAGATTGGGCCCAGTCGCAAATCGGACGATGTCCGATTGCGCATTCCGCCATTGGCGGAATTGCGACGCAAGTCGACTTGGGGGTCAATCAAAAATAGCCGCCACTAATTTTTTTGCTTTACGTTTAAACCCAGGCTGCCAGTATGGCGCCCATGACGAGCAGGCCCACAAGGACGTGCGCTGTGTCTATTATGTACAGCTTCACTGACTTGCCGCTGAAGAGCACGGCTGACAGCATGGTTGGCGCCACAAACCCGAGCCAGACCCAGAATCCTGCCTGCGCGCCTTCAAGCACTGTTTTTGCCTGTGTGTATGAAACAATGTGCGCGAGCACATAGGCCATGACCAGTGTCCCTATGAACATTATCCCGAACGTCATTGGCATGTTCTGCTTCTTTTTCTTTTCTGCCATTGTTTTGGCATTTATTCCCATCTCGCCCATCCACATCTTGCCAAAAGCAAGCGGGGAATACCATACAAATCCCAGCACCATCATTACTATTGCTGACACTAACACTGCTAACAGATTCACATTCGCTACAGGTACCATTTTTTCCCACCCTCCATTAGATTGCTTATCTGTGATATCTAAAGCTGCCTTTTGCAGCCGCATATTTAAAACTTTCCTGCCGGTGTTCATGCCTAATCGAAAATAATAAATACTCCTTTAAATTCGCTTTACTTTATGCCAGAAGATTTAGTTAAACTAACAAATTTAGCTACAGTATTAGACGCAACTTCTAACCATAGACTCCCAAGTTGGTTAGCTGCTGATTTAACACAGCAAGAGATCGGTAAATTGATGCCAATTGCACAACAAATTGCTGCTAACTCATCAGCACATACTCAGTTCGTTGTAAGAACCGTTCCCATAGACACAGAAAGGCTAGAAGGACTTTTTTCTTCGGAAGGGCTAGGCTATTTGCCCCCCGATAAAGTCAAAAGGTATTTTGTCGGAGGATTGAGCCAGGAATTTGGAGGAGGATTGCTGCATCAAGTGGTTATTGATTTTGAAGATTCATGGCAAAATGGCCGCATTGGTACTTACACTTACTGGCGTCCATACGAGAGAAGTAAAGTTCCGCAAGGCATCTCGTCTGGACAAATGGGGCTTTCACACAGCGATTCCGGATATAATATCTTATCGGGTCCTGTTTTGATAGGTGATGGGCCAGCAACTGAATACATAGTAGAAGATCGTGCTGGAAAATTTATTCCGATAAGCCAGAGTTGGATAGAATCATTAATTTTGAAAGGCAGACAATCTGCTGAAACTATCGGTAATTTAAATCCCGATTTCTTTGTATGGCCTGATTATGAAAAAGCAAAAAGACTTGCAAAAGCCACTGGACGTCAAGATCTTGTGGATTTAGTTAATGCAGCCATAGTACATGCAAACGAACTAGTAGCCCAAGGGCCTGCAAAGCATAAAGAAGAGTTAAGGCAACGCTCTATTTACACTGGAACACCCCGTTACATGATAGAATTAAGTGGTGATTTGCCCCAATCCTGGCAAAGTGGTATGGAAGAATATGATAGTCTATCATATGCAGTGATACATGATCGAGGAAATGGAGGTGTTGATCCTGAGTTATTTCCATACTCATTAGAAAGTCTTTCCACACAATTTGTGGCAGAATTGATGAAGCATTTTGCAGGTAATGGATTTGACCTGGATTATATTCGTGAACATATGAAAACTGTAAAAATTGGATAATATTTGTAACTGCCTTATTTTATTTTAAAAGCATATTGGTGCTTTTTTGTCTCTCAACTTCACCCGCCCAATAGAAACCTTTAAATACGAGCTTGCCATAGCACTTGATATCGGGTAAGGAGTTTCTAGGCACTGTTGCTATTGCGTTTAATAGCTTGGTAATGCGCTTAGGGGCAAACAGGGCAAACAGGCTGCAGATAACGATAACAAAAGTCAAGTAAAAACAAGCGAGCGTGATTGTGAAATGGATGTAACTCAGGAAGGTCTTATCGCAAAAACAAAGCACGGGACAACTACGATTGGCCTTGTCTGCAAGGATGGCATCGTTCTGGCTTCTGAGAAGAGGGCAACCGCAGGCACTTTTGTAGCTGACAAGAAGAGTGAGAAGATCTTTAAGATAACCGATAACCTGCTTGTAACAACTGCAGGAACTGTCTCTGATGCGCAGCTTCTTACAAAGCTTATAAGGGCTGAACTTAAGCTTAAAGAGGTCAGGACTGACAGGGAGTCAACTGCCAAGGAAGCAGCTAATCTCCTCGCAAGCCTGATTTACGGCAACATAAGAAAGTACTCCCTTATTCCCGGCATTACCCAGTTCCTGCTTGCGGGTACTGACAAGGAGGGCTTTCACCTTTATGACTTGTTTGTTGACGGCTCGGTAATGGAATGCGACGACTATGTCTCATCCGGCTCAGGCAGCACTGTTGTTTATGGCGTTCTCGAGGCTATGTACAGGAAGGACATAACAGTCAAGGAGGGTGTTGACCTTTGCGTGAAGTGCATCAACGTTGCAATCCAGAGGGACATCGCGAGCGGCAACGGCATACTTGTCTACACCATAACAAAAGAAGGCAGCAAGAAAGTGATTGACAAGGAATTTGAGACTATAGTGAAGCAGTAAGCCGAATTTTGTAACCTTTTAGCTGGCCCAGCAGCTCAATTTTTAATCTGATCTGGCAGCAATTAACAAGACCAACTAAAAAAGCTATAACTAAAACAAAGTGGAATTCTAAAAATGCCAAACATAATCAAGGAAATACTTAAGCAGCTGCCTGAGGAGAAAATCAGCGACGCTGTCTTTGAGGGCGCAAACATAGTCCTCTATACGAAGGACAAGGATTTTTTCCTTGATAATGAGGGCATTATCAAAAGGGTCGTTGACGCGATAAAGAAGAGGATAGAGCTAAGGCCTGACCCGAGCATTGTCCTTGACCAGGAGGATGCGGAAAAGAAAATCAGGGAGCTCATGCCCGAGGAGGCAGGCGTTTCCAACGTGCTGTTTGACCCGCAGAGGAGCATTGTTGTCATTGAGGCTGAGAAGCTCGGCCTTGCGATTGGAAAGCAGGGCACTCTTTTGCAGGAGATAAGGAAGGAAACCCTCTGGGTTCCGGTCATCAGGCGAACCCCTGCGCTGAGGTCAAAGATTGTTGAAAACGTCCGCGCGATTTTGTTCCAGTATTCTGATTACAGGCGAAAGTTCCTTGACAAGATAGGGCACAGGATTTATGACGGCTGGATCAGGGAGAAGAAGAACGAGTGGATAAGGATTACAATGCTTGGCGGCGGGAGGCAGGTCGGAAGGAGCTGCCTTTTCCTGCAAACCCCGGAATCGAGAGTGCTTCTGGACTGCGGCGTTGACGTTGCATCACAGGACAGCGCATACCCTTACCTTGAGTGCCCTGAGTTTAACATCAACCAGCTTGATGCTGTCATTATCAGCCACGCCCACCTTGACCACGTCGGGTTCCTGCCTTACCTTTACAAGTTTGGCTTCCGGGGCCCTACTTACTGCACTGCCCCGACAAGGGATATGGCTGCGCTGCTGCTGCTTGACTTTGTCAAGATAATGAAGTCTGAGAACAAGGACCCTATTTATGATGTTGAGGATGTCAAGGAAATGATAAAGCACACCGTGAGCCTTGAATACGATGAGGTCACTGACGTTACCCCTGATGTCAGGCTTACGCTTTACAACGCAGGCCACACCCTCGGCAGCGCGATGATTCACCTTCACGTTGGCAACGGCCTTCACAACATACTTTACACCGGCGACATGAAGTTTGGCAAGACGCAGGCGCTTGAGCCTGCATCAACTGTTTTCCCAAGGCTTGAGACCCTTATAATAGAGTCCACTTACGGCGGCAAGGAGATAAGCGAGCAGGCAAAGGAGGAAAACGACGCAGAGTTTGTCCAGCTGGTTAAGGAAACAGTAGGGAAAGGCGGCAAGATTCTGGTTCCTGTTCTCGGCTCTGGCAGGGCTCAGGAAATTATGCTGACCCTGCATCATTTCATGTATAACAGCACGTATAACGGCGACCTGCCAAAAGTGCCTATCTATGTTGATGGCCTTGTGTGGGACATCACCGCAATCCATACAGCTTATCCTGAGTACCTTAACACCAATGTCCGCAAGCTGATATTCCACAAGGACCAGAACCCTTTCCTTGCTGAGGTTTTCAAGGAAGTGGGCAGCCAGCAGGAGAGGCAGCAGATTATCCAGAGCGGCGAGCCGTGCATAATCCTTGCAACCTCAGGCATGCTTGTGGGCGGGCCTTCGGTTGAGTACCTTAAAGGCCTTGCTGACAACGCAAACAACGCGCTTGCGATAGTTTCTTACCAGGGCGAGGGCTCGCTCGGCAGGAGAATCCAGCGTGGCGACAAGGAAATAGCGTTCACCAACGGCGCCAACCAGGAAATTCTGCAGATAAAGTGCAACGTCGTGACATTCGAGGAGTTCTCCGCTCACTCAAACAGGAAGCAGCTGCTGAACTTCATTTACAAGTGCAGCCCGAGGCCTAAGAAGGTCATAGTCAACCACGGCGAGTCATCCCGATGCCTTGACCTCGCGAGCGCAATCCACAAGCTCATGCGCATAGAAACATCTGCCCCGAGGAATCTTGAGGCAGTGAGGCTGAAGTAGCGTAGCTAAAATTTAACAAGCTCAATCTTTTTCTTTAGAGATTTATTCAGACCTTTCCTTACATCTGCAATTTTTTGTTCAAACTCTTTCCATTCCTTTTCAGGAATGTCTGCCCAAATTCCTGCGAAATCTGTAAGGCGCCTCTTTTTCCC
>JAHFTU010000027.1:0-6697 GCA_023269295.1 Candidatus Woesearchaeota archaeon
GCGAAAACAATAAAAAGCAAACCAGCAGCGGCACCGTGTTATACGAGCAGACTTTAATTTTCGTATAGCACATACTCAAAGTCTGCCCTATATAAGCAAGGAGTTCACATACTATAATTAATGTCCTTGCCTATAACATGCTGAGGTGAGCTTATGGCCAAAGATGATGATGCTGACGACTTAGAAATTGGAGAGCCTGAACCAGCAGATGATAATGATGACATTTACGAGGAAAAAGAGCGCGACGAGCTTGAAGAAGATGACGAAATAACCCCCACCGAAGACGCCTTCATGGAGGGCTATGAGGAAGAGGAGAAGGTTGCCGAGTGCGCCAAGTGCAAAAAGCCCCTGCTTGACATGAAAGGGACCATTGAAAGGGAGCTCAAGGGCAAGCACTACAGGTTCTGCTCAGAGAAGTGCGCAAAAACGTACAAGTTTGGGAAGTAAGGCGGCCATAATCTAAAATTATTAATATACGCAGGAAGGATAACACCCACTATAAGCTTTAAGACGGTGTGCCTATGCCTTTCAAGAATCCTGCTGGACTTTATGCGCTCCTTGCGCTCATTCCGTTTATAATCCTGTACCTCCGGAGGCCAAAGCCAAAGGAGAAAATGATTCCCTCGCTCATGTTCTTCATGAGGGAAAAAGGCATCACAAAATTCTCCAACCTGTTCAGGCAAATCTTCCAGAACCTGCTCTTCCTGCTCCAGCTCGCAATAATACTCTCCGCAGCCTTTGCAGCAGCTTACCCCTATTTCAACAGCGAAAGAGCAGCCTCCGCCAAGCACACGGTAATAGTCCTTGACTCCTCGGCAAGCATGAACGCCCTGCTCCAATCAGGAGGGTCAACAACAAGATTCTCAAAGGCCGTTGACGAGGCCAATGCAAGGCTGGAAGGCAGAGTAAGCATAGTCCTGGCGTCAAGCATACCAATAGTCGTGCAGGAAAAAGGTTCAGCATCTGACGCAAGGAAGGTGCTTGCCACGCTGAAAGCAAAGGCAGTTGAAACTCACATAGGCGATGCAATGCTCGCGGCAGGCGAGCTGATACAGGACAGCGCAAAAGACAGCAATGTTGTCGTGCTAAGCGATTTCCAGTCAAACCTCGGCACTGACGTGCTTGTCGCAAAGCGCTCAATAGCTGCAAAAGGAGCCCATGTTGAGCTGGTCAATGTTTTAGGCAGCAGCAAGGATGAGCTTGGCAAGCTCAGCAATGCAGGATTTGTGCAGCTGGATGTCAACAAGTTCCAGACCACAGCGCTTGTCAAGAATTATGACGACACGCAGCGCGCCGTTGACATAAAGATAATGAATGGCAACAAGGAAATTGCAAAGAAACAGCTAGTCATAGGACCGCGGTCACTGGAGCCTGTGAGCTTTGACACCCTGCATGGCAGCACAGAGCTTAGAATAGCCCAGGACGACGACCTTGATACAGACAACCACCTTTACATAAGCTCACCCTCCAAAAAGATCAAGACCCTGCTGATTACCAATTCAGACACCAGCTACCTCATGGCAGCCCTGAAGTCTTCGCCAAACGTAGAGCTTGATGTGGCATTCCCTCCAGTTGTGAAGCAGTTCAATTACGACGCGATAATAGTCTACAACGCAAGCACGCAGCTCATGCTGCCAGGATTCTACAAGGAAATCAACAAGGCAGTTGCCAACGGCACAGGCCTGGTCATAGCAGCACAGGAAGGCCTGCCGGTTTATATAAAACAATTTGACGTGCCTGTTCATTTCGTAAGCAACGGCAACTCATCAAAATCGTCCGTAGTGATTGACAACTACCTGACAAAAGGCATCGACTTCGGCGTTGTCGCAAATTATCAGATTCTGAAAATAAACCCTGGCAAGGAAAAAGACTTTGCAGCCATTGTCGCGGCAGATGACGGCAGCCCACTGATTGGAATATATTCGTCAGGAAACGGCATAGTTATGTATTACGGCCTGCCTGATGATGCGAGCACGTTCAGGAGCTCATACTACTACCCAATATTCTGGGACAACGCGCTAAGCTTCCTCACAAAAAGCCAGGACATTTCAAGCTTTAACGTGCTAACAGGGAAAGTCGAAGGAATAGGCGAGCAGCAGGTAGCAACACCCACAGGAGGAATAACAACAGCCCGGCTACTCTATGATGATGTGGGATTTTATGCTTTTGGCGGAAAAACAACAGCTGCCAACCTTCTAAGCGACAAGGAATCAAACATACGCACCGCAGACGCCTTTGACCTCATCACCGACGATTCAAAGCTTGTAACAGCAGGGCTGAAATCAACTGGCGAAGTAGTGCTGGGCACAAAACTCATATTCGCAGCCCTAACGCTGCTCGTGGCTGAGCTCCTGCTTGTAAAAATCAGGGGTGACCTGTGATGGTGGCGTTTGAGCACCCAAAACTTTTGCTCCTCATACCAGCAGCAATTGCAATCCTGTTCCTGATAATAAGAATGGACTTTGTCAGCCTAAAGGGCGACCGCTGGAAGCTGTTTGAAAAAGCCAAAGTCAGGAGGCGCCTGATTATATTCGCGCTCAGGTCAATTGTCGCCGCCAGCCTCATCATAGCCCTGGCGCAGCCAATCGCCGTGAGGCAGGAGCTGTCAACAGGCGACCCATCCCTCTCGATACTTGTTGATGACTCAAAATCATTTGACCTCTATGACAGGCAGGCAGTCCAGGCAATAAAGGAGAAGCTCCAGAACGACATACCCGTAACAATAAGGCACATCGGCCTGGAAAACTCCTCGCCATTGGGCGATGAGCTCCTCGCAAATATGCTCGGCAATGACAATCTCCTGCTTGTCTCTGACGGAAGGGTAACAAAAGGCCGCAGCCTGGGCGACGTCATGGTTGTTGCTTCCTCAATCAATTCAACAATAAACGCCCTCTACCTCCCTCCGGTAAAGAGCGACCTTGCAGTTCGAGTTGAAGGGCCGAGAGTGTCTACTGTTGGCGTTGACAATGAGTTCCTTGCAAGGGTAGACCAGACAAGCCCGCCCGGAACAGCACCCATGCAGTACAAGATAACAGTAAATCTTGATGGCAATACAATACTTGAGCAGGACTCATCTGGGACAGGCAGCTTCAAGTTCACACGAAAACTTTCAGAGGGATACCACCAGATTTCCGCCTCAATTGACACAAACGACTATTTCCAGGACAACAATGTGTTTTATCGCACAGCGAAGGTAGAGAAAAAACCCAAGGTGCTCTTCGTAACTCAGCACAGCTCGCCCCTTGAAGAAATATTTGCGCCAGTATATGACCTGACTGCGGTTTCCACTCTTCAGGGCACCAGCCTCACAGGATATTCAGCTGTCGCGCTCAATGACATACCTGCCTCGCAGGTTGACATGGACAAGCTCGGCGCATTCATTGACGATGGCAACGGCCTTGCTGTCTTTGGAGGAAGAAGCTCCTATGACAAGGGCAACTACAAGGACACCACATTCGAAAGCCTCCTGCCCGTAAAAGTCGGCGCAGGAGAGGAAGGCGCCAAAAAGTTTGTCAATGTCATCCTTCTCATAGACATTTCAGGCAGCACAGGCTCAGGATTCGGAACAGGAAGCTCCTCAACAGTGGAAGAAGTTGAGAAGGCACTGGCAATAGGCGTGATCAACGACTTAAGGCCAGAAGACAGAGTCGGCATTATAGCGTTCAACGTTGAGCCGATCACTGTTGCAGACCTCGAAAGGGTATCGGACAGCAAAAAAGACCTCACAAGCAGGGTGCAGCGCCTAATTTATACTGGAAGCACGCTCATTGGGGAAGGACTCCGAGGAGCGAGCAAAATGATTGCCCAGGCAGACGGAAGCAAAAACATAGTGCTGTTTTCAGACGGAAAATCAGGCAGCATGGGTGAGGACCTCCATAATGCAAAAATAGCTGCTGACGAAGGCATTAAAGTTTACACTGTCGGAGTAGGAGAAGACACTGACAGGAGCCACATGCAGGCAATAGCAAAAGCAGGGAACGGCGCATACTTTGAGCCCAACGAAGCCCAAAAGCTCAAAATAATATTTGGCGCTGGCGAAGCAGAGCCGACAGACAAGATGAAGCTGGAAAAGCTCAACAATAACCACTTCATCACAAGAAACGTAAAGATTGACGCACGGCTGTCAGGATTCAACCAGGTGGTCCCAAAGCCGAACGCTGACGTGCTCGTGGCAACAGCCGAAAACAGGGCGATCTTCACAGTCTGGAGGTTTGGCCTCGGCAGAATAGTTTCAGTCGCAACAGACGACGGCACAGGCTGGGCGCCTGAGCTTTTCAACAGGGACAACTCAGTCCTCATAACAAGAACAGTAAACTGGGCAATCGGAGACCTCAGCAGAAACAAGAAGTTTGACGTAACGGCAAAAGACACATACCTCGGAGATAACTTCCGGATTGATGTGATAGCAGACTCAATGCCAAGCGACAGCAGGATGGCCTTCTCAAAGGTGGGCGAAAGGCTTTACAGCGCAGAGTTCAAGCCAGGCCAGACAGGCTGGCTCAATTTTTTTGATGCCACAGCAGCTGCAAACTACCCGCTTGAGCTTCTCAACACAGGATATGACCCTGACCTCGGCGTGCTCGTGCAGGTTACCGGAGGCAAGACATTCACCCCAGGCCAGACAGGCGAGCTTCTCAAAAAAGTCAGGGAAGACTCCAAAAGGATGGTCACAAGCCAAAAAAGCCTTGCATGGCTCCCCCTGTCGCTGGCACTCATCTTTTTCCTGCTTGACATAGCCGCAAGGAAGGCCATGGAAAAGTCAGATGATAAAATGCGGACATAGCCAAACCGACAAAGATTTTAAAACTACGAATAAAATAGACTGGCGTAACTGGTGAAAACATGTACCTGAAGCGAAACGTAAACTTTGTACTGCTCATGCTGGTAATCACAATACTCGTTGGCACTGTCGCCATAACAACATACTTCCAGTCAACCTACAAGGATGTTTCACAGGACCTTGCAACAAAGAAAAAGCAGCTTGAAGTGGTCAGCAGCAACTTCTCAACCAAAATAAGCGAGCTCAACAAGACATACTCTGACCTGCAGCTCAAGCAGCTTGACAAGGAAAAGCTCGACCAGCTCTACACTGACCTGACAAAGGAAAAGGAAAAGGTTGACACAGAGCTTTCAGCAACAAAAATCAAGCTTACTAGCACGTTCTCAGAGCTGCAAAGAAAGAAGGATGAACTCTCAGACGCAAATTATAAGATAATCCTGGAGGAAAGGGAAATAATCGAGCTCAAATCCAAAGTGCAAAACCAAGACACCACAATAAGAAGCATCAATGCCCAACTTGACAGCCTGAAAAAACAGATATGCGACCTCAAAACAGCCCTGGGTCAGGCGTGCTAAACCCTTTTAGGAAAAGGGTTTATCCAAAAATGGAGTAAAAATGGGAGCATTCACAGAAGCACTAAAGGAAACCAAAGCATCGCTACTAAAGATAATGCTGTTTGAGGAAACGCTCAACGCAATACTGGCATTCCTTGTAGTTTACCTGATAAGCTCGCTGTTCAGGCGCGGATTACTGCTGCCGATAATTATAAGCGCTGGCTACCTTGCCTTTGCTGTCTACAGGAAAAGCCACCTAAGGGCTGACAGGGCGGTTGAGTCAAAATACAAGGACCTCAAGGAAAAGCTTTCCACAGCCGCAGAATATGTAAACGTTGACAACAGGGTTGTAAACGAGCTCAAGTATGACGTGCTAAAAAGCCTAAGGAAGGTCGAGGAGTCGTCCTTCCTCAGCGAGCGAAGGGTCTACACCAAGTCAGTTGCTGCGGTAGTGCTGTGCTTTATCATCCTGCTGCTATCGCCTGTTTCAGTAAGCTTTTTCCACCACACCTTCCCAAACATTTTCCCTTCGCTGGGTAAAAATAATGGAATCTCTGGCAGCGATTTCAAGCTTCTTAACGAAAACAAGAGAAACGATGTGCCCATTGGCCCCGAGAAATCAAACCAGGACATCTATGGAGTCCCAACAGTCGCAAAGCTCGGAACCGAAGAACTCAGGGTTGTGCTAAGGCCGGCAGGCACAGAGCTTGGCACAAGCAACGTAAAGCCGCCAGAAGAGCTCCAGTTCAGCGAGCAATACCCTGAAGAGGTGGTTTCTGTAGCTGCCGAAAGCATGGACGAGCGCATTCCCAAGGAGCAGCAGGAACTAGTCAGAAGGTATTTTAAGAACGTGGTTGCAGCCAACAGGTAATTCTTTTTAATAACATTTATTAACATGTTGTTAGGATTATTCAACAAATCGTGCTGTTGAGCTGCTGTAGAAAAAGGGACGATGATAAAAGCAGGTGTTTTGAATGCTAGCTTACAAGAAACTGTTTGATGACGCTTTTGAAGAGGTAGGCAAGGTAATCGTCGGCCAGCAGGAAATGGTAACCCAGATACTCTCAGCCGTACTGGCTGACGGAAACGCGCTCCTTGAAGGCTACCCTGGCCTGGCAAAAACACTCACCGTAAGGACGCTGGCCAAAATAATGGACCTGAGGTTCAGCAGGATACAAAACACTCCAGACCTCATGCCCTCAGACATAACAGGAACCTATGTACTGGAGGAAAGCAACGGCAAAAGGGAGTTCAAGTTCCACCCCGGCCCTGTCTTTGCCAATATCGTGCTCGCTGATGAGATAAACAGGGCAACGCCAAAAACACAGTCGGCCCTGCTCGAGGCAATGCAGGAAAAGCAGGT
>JAHFTU010000027.1:6797-13233 GCA_023269295.1 Candidatus Woesearchaeota archaeon
TTCAGGCTGATAATCAACAAGAAAGTCACCTCAAACTACACAGGCAAGAGGCAGTCTGTCTACATTGGCTCAGGCTCAACGCTGAAGGACTACAGGATTTACTCCCCAGGCGATGACTTCAGGCTGATTGACTGGAAAATCTACGCAAGGACAGACCACCTATACATAAGGCGCTACGAGGAAGAGCGCAACCTCGTAATGCACGCTTTAGTTGACTCAAGCGCCAGCATGAACTACGGCTCGCCAGTAACCAAATTTGATTACGGCGCAATGCTGGGCGTTGGCTTCGCCCACCTCGCGCTGAAAGAGAACGAGAAGTTCCAGTTCGCAACATTTTCAGATGACGTCACGGTGTTCCAGCCAAGGAAAGGCATGGGGCACCTTGCGAGCATGATAGACTACCTCAACAGCGTCAAGCCAGCAGGGAAGTCAAGGTTCAGCGACATGATGTTGAAGTACAGGAAATTCCTGACAAGCAGGGCATTTATCGTTTTGGTTTCTGATTTTCTTTTTGACATTGAAGAGGTGAGGGACGGGCTGCTGGCGCTTTCAAATGGCAACCACGAAATAAAGGTAATACAGGTTCTTGACGCAACAGAAAAAGACCTGCCACTTGAGGGCGACGTCAAGCTCAAGGACGCAGAGTCAACCGACACGCTAAGGACCTACATCGGACCAAAGCTCGTTACCGAGTACGAGACAAAGCTGGAACAGCACATAGCCAGAATAAACCAGATGTGCACCAGCATCAAGGCAGAATTCTACGTTGCGACAACCGCTACGCCGATATTTGACATATTCTATGAGGCGCTGAGAAAATGACCATGCGAACTAAAGAATTTTTTGCAGGAACGATTGTTGGACCTGCTGGGGGAATATTTGGGAACATCCTTGTTACTTCCATGTATAGAATGATAGATGGTGAACAGCGCGGCAACAACGCATTACTTTTTTGATAGGAACCATAGCCTTTGTTTCACTTATGCAGATTCTATTCAGAAAACTTAAACACACTAGTTAATTTAGCTCTTCAAGCCAGTTCTTTCTAGTTCTTGCTGAAAGATTTTCAAACTTCCTGTAGATTTCCACTGGACATTCCGTAAACTTTTCGTGACGCAAGAAGAGTTTTCCGATTGACTGCTCACAAGTCGGCAAAAGCCGACTGTGCCCAGTCGTGCGTCGGCACGACTTGGGTTCTTAAAGGGGTCATGGCACTGGACACTGGACAACCACCCGCGCAGACTTTATAAGTGAGTTCTTTCCATCTGTTGATTTACTTGTGAGGTGATTTACAATGGACGAGCACAAAGCACTGGTTGTTTTTCAGGACAAGAAAATCAGAAGGGCATGGCATGATGACGAATGGTTTTTTTCAATAATTGATGTAGTGGAAGCACTAACTGAGAGTGCAAACCCACGAAACTACTGGAGTATGCTTAAAACAAGGGAGTCTGAACATGGTATTGAGTTGTCCACAAATTGTGTACAACTGAAGCTGGCGTCAACAGACGGCAAGCAGTACGAAACGGATTGCGCCAATACGGAATCACTATTTAGGATTATCCAGTCAATACCCTCTCCCAAGGCCGAGCCTTTCAAGTTGTGGCTTGCCAGAGTGGGCTATGAGCGTGTGCAGGAAATAGGAAATCCTGAACTTGCACAGGAACGCATGAAAGCATTATATGAACAAAAAGGTTATTCGCCGCAATGGATTGAAAAGAGGTTAAGAGGCATAGCAGTTAGGCAGGAACTGACAGGCGAATGGAAGAAACGGGGTGTCGACGAAAACAGAGAGTATGGGATTCTGACAAATGAGATTAGCAAAGCAACATTTGGAAAGACAGTTGAGGAATACAAAGAATTCAAACAGCTCAAGAAAGAGAATCTCAGAGACCACATGGATGACTTGGAGCTAATCTTCACCATGCTGGGTGAAAAGGTTACATCCGAGATAGCAAAAAGCAGGAATGCCACCGGTTTTGGTGAGAATAAAGACGCAGCCATAGATGGCGGTGAAGTTGCAGGCAATGCAAGAAAAGAAACCGAAAGGAAAACAGGCAGAAAAGTAGTTTCCAAAGAAAATTATCTGGATTTGCCGGAAAAAGTCAAAAGAAAACAGCTGAACTAGTCAAGTCCCGTGCTGCCAGCTGCCCAGATACTTCTTCTGCTCTGAGGTGAGGGAGTCAAATCTGACACCAAAGGCGTCAAGCTGTAGCCTTGCGATTGTGTCGTCAATCTCTTCCGGCAGGGTTATTACTCCGGAGAGTTTGCCCATGTTCTTTACCAAGTATTCAGCTGCCAGCGCCTGGCCGCAGAAAGAAGTTGACATCACAGTGCTAGGGTGGCCCTCAGCTGCCGCGAGATTAACCAAGCGCCCGGCTGCCGCAACGAAAATTGACTTCTTTCCCAGCTTGTATTCCTCAAGCGAAGGCCTGATCTGCTTGACTTCCCTGCTCAGCTTCTTCAAAGCCGGAAGGTCAATCTCAACGTCAAAATGGCCTGCGTTGGCCAGAAGTGCGCCATCCCTCATCTTCTCAAAATGCTCTTCTCTTAATACACCCATGTTGCCGGTGACCGTAATGAAGACATCACCATCTCCAGCCGCTTCTATAAGAGGCAGTACCCTGTAGCCGTCAAGCTTTGCCTGCAAAGCCCTGAAAGCGTTAACTTCAACAACTATGATATTTGAGCCAAGGCCTTCTGCCCTCAGCGCAACGCCCTTGCCACAGTCACCATAGCCGCACACAACAACAGTTTTACCTGCGAAGAGGATATTTGTGGCCCTCATGATGCCGTCAATAGCTGACTGCCCGGTGCCGTAGAAATTGTCAAGAAGGTGCTTTGTCTTGTTGTCATTGACAGCAACAACAGGGTACTTGAGCGCGCCATCCTTTTCCATTGCCTTCAACCGAATTACGCCTGTTGTTGTCTCCTCGCAGCCGCCAATGATATCCCTGATGAGCTGCGGGTGCTTGTTGTGAATCTCAGTAACCAAATCGCAGCCGTCATCAATGGTGATGTGCGGCTTTGTAGCAATTACTGCGTTAATGTACTTGTAGTAATCTTCCTTATTCTCGCCCTTGTAGCCAAAAACCTTCACTCCTGACTTTGCAAGAGCCGCCGCAATGTCGTCCTGAGCCGATAACGGGTTGCAGCCGCTAATTGCAACGTCTGCGCCGCCTGCGATAAGTGTTTTGACAAGAACTGCAGTTTCTTTTGTCAGGTGCAAAGCCATGCCGACGCGCAGTCCTTTTAGCGGCTTTTCCCTTGCAAACCTCTCCCTGACCTTGAGCAGCGCGCCCATCTCGCGCTCGGCGAACTCAATGTTCTTCAGGCCTTGCTCTGCCAAGGAAAGGTCTTTGACTGAATAGTTTGCTGTTTCATCCATAAGAGTCCCAGGTTTTCAGGCTAAATATAAATGTTACGCTGCCCTATTAGAACTCGCGTATGCGCTCAAATTCCTTATACCGCTTTTCAATATCCGCCGCTGCCAACCGCTTCAGCCGTTCCAAACTGAAATCCTCGGCATTAAAACTGGCAACAACTGAACCGTAAATTATGGCTTTTCTCAGCTCTTTCTCATCACTTGTGTTTTTGCCTGCCAAATAACCAATCAGGGCGCCTGCAAAGCTGTCCCCGCACCCGGTGGGGTCCCTGATGGTCTCAAGAGGGTAGCTGGGAGCGCTGAAATGGCTGCCGTCTCCGAACAAGAGTGCGCCGTGCTCGCCCTTCTTTATTATCACGAATTTCGGCCCCAATTTCAGCGCAGAGGCTGCAGCCTTTACCAAATTTGGAGTTTCAAAGAGCTGGCGCGCCTCAGCATCGTTGAGCAGAACGACATCAACCCTTTTGACAACATCAAGCAGCTGCCGCTTCTTATTGCTTATCCAGTAGTTCATTGTGTCAAGCAGCACAAGCCTGGGCTTTTTCACCTGCCGCAGCACGTCCAGCTGCAGTTCAGGGTCAATGTTTGCAAGAAAAACATACTCAGCATCTCTGTAGCTCTGCGGCAGCTGCGGCTTAAAGCTGGCAAACACGCCAAGCTCAGTGCTCACTGTTTTCGCCTCGTTCATGTCATACTCGTAATAGCCCTCCCACCTGAACGTCTTGCCGCTTTTGTCAACAGCGACGCCTTCGGTATTGATGCCACGCTTCTGCAGCAGTTCCAAGTGCTGCTTTGGAAAATCAGGGCCAACCACGCCAACAATGCCCGGCTTTGAGAAGAACGAAGCCGCATAGCTTGAGTAAGTTGCCGCGCCGCCAAGAGCGTCCTTAACGTGGCCAAACGGGGTTTTTACAGTGTCAAGGGCGACAGAGCCAACAATAACAAGTTTAGCCATCTTGAAAAACTGTTCGCCTGCCGCTTTTATAAATTTTTATGCAGTTTTAACTCGCTCGCAATTCTAACAAGAAAAAAAGTAGAAAAGGCAGACGAAAGAACAACAGGCTATTACGCTGCAGTTTTTGGCTGCCCGTCGTCACCAGGAGGCAGAGCACCAACTGTCGTGATGGCTTTCAGCAGCCGCTGCTTGCCGTCTTCAACTATAGTGTCAATCTCTTTCCTGCTCTTCTCGCTTTCTGCTCGCAGCTTCTCAACATCCTTGACAGTATCCTCCTGGTACTTTACGATAGCATCAACAAGCATCTTAACAGAGTCCGGCTGGATAAGCGCGCCATAAGCTGCCTGTCTGGCTTGCGCTTCTATTGTTCCGCCTAGCTGAGCGACTGTCTCAAGACTCTTGTTGGCTCCAACCGCCATTTCTTCCAATGTTCGTCCAGATTCATGAAGGCTTAATTGTGATGTCATAGTAGCTGAGAGTGCAGTAAAAGTCTGCTCATTGGTACTGAAGAACACGACAGACCTCCTGTGTACCTGCTCCTTTAGATCATGAGTCTGCTGGAGCTTTGCCATTATGGTCTCCCCAACCTGATAACCTATGTCAAGATACGTTGCAACATCAAGTGCAAGCTGGTACCTGCTGTTCTCAGTGTTATACGTCCTGAGCGCTTCAGTTCGTGCAGTTTCAAGGCGAGCACGTTGAGCCCTGTCATCGCCTTTGTAATCTCCAACTGCCTTACTTGCCTGGTCAAGTGCTTCCTTTGCAGTGCCCAGCACTGTCTCTTGCGCGGTTTTAACTTCGTCAGCAAGCGCCCGTGTTTCGCCAACTGCAACTCTGAAATCTGCATACGCATTGAGGATGGCCGCTTCGCGCTCCAGATTGCCTGCGGTGTCGCGCTGCACATCCTGATATGTCCTTCTGATGCTTTCGAAGCGTGAGGGTATTGAGCCTCTTGTTAATTTCATCCAGAACATGCTAAACTTTTCTGGCGCGCTGATTTTTCCGTCATCAACTATCTCCACTAGGCTCTTGGCGTCTTTTTGGATAGAATCAAACCTTCCCGCAATAGCATTATACCTGTCTCCTACCCGCATGTCGGCGGTTTCGTCACGAACAAGCTGGGCAAAGGTTGTGCTGTACTCCATTACCCGCGCTATTGCAGTCACTTTTTGCGGGTTAATATGGACAAGGTCTTCAAGAAGCTCACCGACTCTCGTGCCTTCATCTTTAGGCGAAACAATGCCAAATCTGCTGAGAACATTAATTGCTTTGTCTAGATAATTTCCAACTGAATACTGCGGGGTTGTCATCTTGTTTGCTTTGGTGATACGCACGCCTATAAAAATCTTTCTGTGATACTGCCTATCCAGTAATAACAATAAATAAACTTAAATATCACAGGCGCTTACTTGCTCTCAAAAATGCAAAAAGCAAGCAATCAATCCGCCAATCCTTTGGACTTAAAAACAACGCTTGGCCTCATGCGTGAAGTCAGCACAGCGAGCGCGAAAGGCTCTGCTACTGAGGCGTACGTCTTTCGCGATAGGCTTGCAATAAGAGATGAGCTGAAAAGAAGGCTAGAAGCTCAGGGCTCTCAACAAGATGACAGATACCTTGATACAGCTATAGCAGAATGGGAGAGCGCACAAAACAGGTTCGAAGAGCCATCACGCAACTTCCGTTACAAACTTGCAGAAACGTACCTTGCACGGTGGGCGATTGCCAGATGGGTTGGCATTCCTATCGGCGCTGCAGGCCTGATTGCAATTTTGGCTCTTGGCAGCATTCGAGTAGCCAATGAACATTCCCTTAACAGCAAGGAACACGATGTTGAAGCTAAGGTTGAAACGCTCTATACACACGATCGGGTCCTGACCACAAAACTGTCAGAGCTTCAGGGAACACCGCTCCTTGGGCAGCTGCCTGCGGATGAAGCATTGCGATTTAAATCAAGCATTGATACAGCGAGGAACGCGCTCGCGGCTGCGGAACCTTTCTTTTTAGACGCCACCCAAAACGGCCGAGCTACAGAAAAAGTAACCCGAGCTAATTTTACCGAAGTGGCTGCCCGCGTAACAGACATCGAACGGCGGATT
>JAHFTU010000001.1:0-27274 GCA_023269295.1 Candidatus Woesearchaeota archaeon
GCACCCTGTGATAACAGTAATAAGAAGCGCCAAGAAGCCACAGGACGTGTGCATAAATCCGGAATGCCAGAGTAAGGTTTCGGCTGACGCCAAAAAACACATAGACGCGAACGAAAACACTAGCTGCAAAAAATGCGGCGAAGGCAAGATGGTGCTAAGAAGGAGCATCTACGGAAGCTTCCTTGGCTGCGACAAGTTCCCGAAATGCAGGAACATAATAAAGATAAACGGGAACAAAAGGAATAGCTACGCGAAGAAGGAGCAATAAAATAATAGACAATAGTTGTCGTAATTCTCCAATAAACATAAAGGTTTAAATCCAGCGAACAGAACAAAGCTGCAAATGGCTGCCAGTATACTTAGTAATGGGGAAGTTCTGATAAGGCTTGCCCTTGCACTGCTTGCGAGCGCAGTTGTTGGCTACGAAAGGGAAAGAACAAAGCACCCGGCAGGGCTCAGGACCCACATGCTCGTCTGCGTTGGGGCAGCGCTTATTACGCTCGTTTCAATAGAGATGTTCCCGGCAGACCACACAAAACTGGCAGCAGGCATAGTAACCGGAATAGGCTTTCTTGGGGCCGGAACAATATTCAAAGACAAAAACAATGTCCGTGGGCTGACAACTGCGGCAAGCATCTGGGCAGTGGCTGGATTAGGCATGGCGCTCGGGGAAGGAGCTTATTTCATAACAGCAGCCGGAACCGCAGCCATACTATTTGTACTGGAACTCAGCAGGATACAAAAGCTTCTCGTAAACAGCATGCAAAGATAATAAATTGCATCTCAGGAGAATTCCAGAATCCCTTTTGCTTCTGCAACCAGGCTTGGGCTGCTGCCGCCGTGCCAGGTTGCCCTTGGCCTAACCCTCAGCGGGTAAAGGCGCTCGTTTGTATCATCAAACAGCAAGGCAGCACCTTTAACTCTCGGCAGGTCATTGAGCGACTTGTCAAGTCCCTCGCGCATGTAGCTCTGCATCAGGGCGCCAAGCGCATCAACATCAAGCCGGGCAGTAACCCTGTGGGCTATGACAATGTCTGACTGAGTCATCACATCAGTATGAATCTGGCCAGGCTGCTGCGATGCAAGGACAAGCGAGATGCCAGGCTGGCGGCCCTCCCTCAAAATTGTGATAAGGGCGTTTGAAGCTGGGGTGGAGCCTTCTTTTGGGAGAAATTCATGAGCTTCGTCCAGGAAAAGCCAAACCAATGGCATCTCCTTTTTTTCATCAACATGCTTCCGCAAAAATGAAGTTGTCTGCTTTATGGAAGACAGTTCCTCAGCTTTCCTGATTACCATTCTCTCGTTAAATAGCTTCTTGGAAACAATGCTTATGACAAGGGCCCGGATGTTGCTTTTTATGCCAGAGACAGCATAAGGGCTCAGGTCCAGAACCGTAATCTGCCCGCCTATTGCAAGCTCGCTGATTGGCGTTGATTTCTCATCAAACAACCCCCACTCCTCTGAGGAAGAGAACATATTTTCAACTGCCGCTTTCACTTCATCATTAGTGCGCTCGTCCTTGTTAACCCTGCCTATGATATCCTGGATTGAAAATTTAGGCTGCTCCTTTCGCAAGACGGAGATAACCCTGCCCATCAGGGTGCCAAAAGGGCTTGTAGGCTCAGTCTCAAAGATGTTGCACCAGTCTCCTGCGGAAAGCTCGGCAGGACTAATTGAGAAAGGCAAGTCAACAGGGATGCCACGCCCCTTATAGTCAGAAAAGCTTCCTGTAGGGGCGTAAATCCTCACGTTAAACCTCTGAAAGGGAATGCTCCACTCTTTCAGCAGCGCTTCGTCCCTCCGGTTTTCATATTTCATGGTCCAGAATATTCCCATAGTGTCAAAAATAACAACGCTAAGGTTCTTTGTAAACTCCGGCTCAAGCGACATCATGCCCTCTGATATGGCGCCAAGTGAAAAACTTTTACCACTGCCCCTCTTCCCAAACACAGAAACAACGTGGGAGCGGAGAACATCCATGTAAATGCCTGTTGACAAGGATGTAGTCTGGCCCATCTTGACATAGTGCTTGCCAAGGAGAAAAGTGCCCTTATCGCCAAATGCCCTCCTGTCCTCCTCATCACGGCCAACAATAATCTCGTACATTCACAACCTCTTTTTAGCTGATACTGCTAAGGGGCAATAAATACTTTGCTATAGAGCTGTTTCTTGATCGACATTCTTTCGCAAAGAAGGTCGTGCGGAAACTTTATAAAATCCCCATAGCTTCACCAAACCAATGGCAAAAGGAAGCGGAGATGGAAACGGCATAAGCGATGAGTTCACAAGCCTCAAGAAAGACATAGAATTCGTTGATTCAAAGAGGGAAGCACTTATAGCCCAAACGAGGGAAATCCTGAAGGCCTCAAAAGGGGCCATTTATTCGTTGCAGCGAGGAGATAACAAGGCAGCTGAAAAGGCACTGGCAGAGCTAAAGCCAAAGATTGCCAGCCTCAAGCCATATTCTGAAGACGCAAACTACGCAAGCGTCACAAAGCCGCCAATCCAAGAGTATGTAGAAGCGGCTTGTTTCAGCGAGTTCATAGCAACAGGAAAAATACTGCCGAAAAAAGAGCTTGGCGTATCTGCCGAGAACTATATCGCAGGGCTTTGCGACCTTTCCGGAGAGATTGTAAGGAAGGCTGTAAACGCTGCCATAAATGATGACACAAAGACAGTAATTTCAGCAAAAAAATTCATTGAAAACCTCTACTACGGCCTGATGCAGTTTGACTTCAGGAATGGAGACCTTAGAAGGAAGTTTGACGGGCTCAAGTACGACCTGAAAAAGATGGAAGACCTGCTACTAAGTCTTAAACTGCAAGGGAAGATAAAGTAAAAGAGGGAATATGGCGGCCGCTCAACCGGATCAGGAAAAAATAAGGAAGCAGGCCAAGGCAGTCATGGATGAGTTCATAAAAGCCCTTGACAAGGTCGGGGAGATTTCTGGAAAGGTTGGGCTGGAAAGGGAGCAGACAACCAGAGAGCCCACAAAATCAAAGCCCAACAAGGATTTCAGGGAAAGGATGCTGAAAAATGCGCCGAAAAAAGATGGCGACAGCATAATCGCTGAAAAGAAGAGCTGGTGAACTGGGAAATGGCGGCAGCTTATTCTACACAACAAAAGCTGGAGCAGCTCAGGAAAGGCAAGCTGACTGCAGCTGAGAACGTGAAAGAATTTCTTGATGTAATTAAGAGGAAAAACAGGCAGGTAAACGCGATACTGCACGTCAATGGCAATGCTGTTGCTGAAGCTGAAGCTGTTGACAAAAAGATAAGGATAGGGAAAGCCGGGAAACTGGCCGGGCTGGCAATAGTTGTAAAATCAAACATCTCTGTTATTGGGTTGCCTGTAAGCTGCGCATCAAAAACACTGGAGAACTACTACGGGACTTTTGATGCTGATGCTGTCGCAAAAATAAAGGCTGAAGATGGGATAATAATAGGCATGGCAAACATGGACGAGTTTGCGTGCGGCAGCTCAGGCGAGAGCTCGGCATTCGGGCCAACAGATAACCCAGCGGCCCCAGGAAGAATACCAGGGGGCACAAGCTCTGGCTCGGCAGCGGCGGTAGCTGCAGGAATGTGTGACATAGCGCTGGGCTCTGACACCGGGGGCTCAATCAGGAATCCTGCTTCGCATTGCGGCGTTGTGGGCGTAAAGCCGAGCTACGGGAGGGTCTCAAGGTATGGCCTTGTTGACATGACCATGAGCTTTGACCAGATAGGGCCCCTCAGCAATGATGTTCACGGAGCCACCCTTATGATGGAAACTATTGCGGGCAAAAGCGGGAACGACGCCGCAACAATAGAGAAGAAAGTGCCGGCTTACACGAGTATATTGCAAAAAAGCGCGAAGGGGCTTAGAATAGGCATGTGCCCCGAGTTTGAGGCAATGTGCACTGACAAAAGAATCTACAAGCTCATTGAAGATGTTGCTGGCAAATTCGCTGCCACAACAAAAAGCGCGATCAAGAAAATAAAGCTGCCGCATGTTGACCTCGCAATACAGGCCTATTACCCAATTGTCTATGTTGAGTTTTTCTCAGGCACCCGCAAATTTGACGGTCGCAAGTATGGAAAAAAGATAGAGGAAAGCTGCGGCGAGGAGGTGTTGAGAAGGATTCTGGGGGGAATGGAAATATCAAGGGCAGAGTACCATGGAACTTACTACAGGAAGGCGCTGAAAGCGAAAAAGCTCATTTCAGAAGGATTTGAGAAGGCGTTCAAAGACGTTGACATCATAATATCGCCAACAACGCCAATGCTGCCGCACAAGCTCGGGACAAAAATAACAGATCCAAGAATAATGTATGCGTACGACGCTTACACCATACCTGCCAACCTTGCCGGAATCTGCGCCGGGGTTGTTAATGCAGGGAAAATCGAGGGAATACCTGTAGGCTTGCAGGTAATGGCGCCGGCATTCAAGGAAGAACTGATGCTGCCGGTAATGGCTGAAATTGAAAAACACTCAGAAAAACAATCTTTATAAACGCTTTCTTGTTCTCTGGAACGCATGCTTAGAACTCACACATGCGGGGAGCTGACCGCGAAAAACGTCAAGGAGATAGTAATGCTCGCTGGCTGGTGCCATTCCAGAAGGGACCACGGCGGGGTAATCTTCATAGACCTCAGGGACAGGTACGGGCTCATGCAGGTAGTTCTTGACCCCAGCCACAGCAAAAAAGTGCACGAGCTTGGGGAGAAAGTTGGCAGGGAGTGGGTAATTGTTGCCAAAGGCAAGGTCAGGAACCGCCCGAAGGACATGGTTAACCCCAAGCTGAGAACTGGGGAGATTGAAGTTCTTGTTGATGAGCTTTCCATAATAACAAAATCTGCTGTCCCTCCGATTGAGATTGACGACAGGGTAGAGGCAGCTGAAGACATAAGGATGAAGTACAAGTATCTTGACCTGAGAAGACCAGTAATGCAGCAGCGGCTGGCTTTCAGGCACAAGGCGACCATAGCAGTAAGGGAGTATTTCAACAAGAATAAGTTCATTGAAATTGAAACCCCGCTGCTTGTAAGGTCAACGCCTGAAGGAGCAAGGGACTATGTAGTGCCAAGCAGGGTAAACCCTGGCAAGTTCTACGCCCTCCCGCAATCGCCGCAGCTGTACAAGCAGATACTGATGATTTCAGGATTTGACAGGTACTACCAACTGGCAAAATGCCTGAGGGATGAGGATTTGAGGGCGGACAGGCAGCCGGAACACACCCAGATTGACTTTGAGATGAGCTTTGTTGACGAAAAAGATGTAATGGGCTTCGTAGAAGGGTTGTACAAGCACCTGTTCAAGGAAATGCTCGGAGCTGATTTGAAAACACCATTCAAAGTTCTGACTCATGCAGAGGCAATTGATAAGTACGGGATTGACAAGCCTGACTTAAGATTCGGGATGGAGCTTATTGACGTAACTGAGATTGTTAAGAAATCAGAGTTCAAGACATTTGCAGCTGAAGAGCAGGTAAAATGCCTAGTTGCAGAGAAAGACTTTGGAAGGAATGAGATTGACGAGCTGATAGGATGGGCAAAGGAGAATGGCGCAAAGGGGCTGGCCTGGATGAGGGTGACTGAGAAAGGGCTGGAGTCATCCATTGTAAAGTTCTTTGGCAGTGAAATACAAAAACATCTGCTGCAAAAAACAAAAGCCAAGAAAGGCACTGTGATGTTTTTCGTTGCAGACAAGAAAAAGAAGGTTGCTGAAGTACTTGGAAAGCTCAGGCTGGAGCTTGGGAGAAGGCTTGGCCTGATGAAAGCTGAAGAGTTCAACTTCTGCTGGGTAACGGATTTCCCGCTGTTTGAGTGGAACACGGAAGAGGACAGGTGGGAGGCAGCGCACCACATGTTCACCTCGCCAAAGCAGGAGCACATTGAACTGCTGGAAAAAGCGCCTGAGAAAGTCCTTGGCACTCTGTTTGACCTTGTACTGAACGGCACTGAGCTTGGCTCTGGCTCAATACGCATCAATGACCCTGAGCTTCAGGAGAGGGTGATGAAAGTGGTAGGAATAGACCACAAGGCAGCTGAAGCAAAGTTTGGCTTCCTCCTTGAAGCATACAAATACGGAGCGCCAGTGCACGGCGGCATGGGAATAGGATTTGACAGGACTGTAGCACTAATGCAGGGGCTCCACGACATCAGGGAAGTGGTTGCATTCCCGAAAAACAAGAAAGCCGAATCGCCAATGGACGGCTCGCCATCTGAGATTGAAGACAAGCAGCTGAAAGAGCTGCATGTAAAGACTGATGTCTTAAAGAAAGAGTGAGCCGATGTTCACACTCATCACAGGCAACGAGCAGAAAATAAGGGAGTTTGAGCTTGTTCTGAAAGGCTCAGGGATAATGTTTGAGGTTCTGCGGGCTGAGAAGCCTGAGCTAAGATCTGATGACCCTTGCGAAATTGTGAAGGTTGCAGCCAAGACCTTTGCTGAGGAGCTGAGAAAGCCTGCTGTTGTTGAAGACTCTGGATTGTTTATTGAGGCGCTTAAAGATTTTCCGGGAACATGCACTAAGTATGTTTACTCAAGGATTGGCAACAGAGGAATACTGAAGCTGATGAAAGGTGAAAAGAACAGGCGGTGCTGGTACAAGTCTGCCGTCGGCTACTGCGAGCCAGGAAAAGAGCCGGTTTGCTTCCTCGGGGTTGAAGAGGGAAGGATTGCTGAGAAGGAAAAAGGCAAAGAAGGATGGGGGCAGGACCCAATATTCATACCGAAAGGTAAAAGCAAGACGTACGGCGAGCTTAGAATGGCTGGGGATGTTAATCTGTTCAGGAAAGATGCTGTTGAAGCGCTAAAACGCTATTTGAAGGGTGAGTCACTATGAACGCAAGATCATTAACAGCTGGACTGGTGTACTATACGGGGAAGTTTTTTGCAAACCTAGTAACCATGCACAAGTATGAAGCTGTAGGAACAGATGCAATACCAAAAAGAGAACCGTTTGTCATAATGGCAAGCCACGATTCTTCAATGAATATAATTGAGGATGGAAACCTTACGACAAGACGCCTGAGCTTCTTGTCAAAGTCCGAGAACTACAACAATCCTGTTTTCAGCCTTCTTCAGCGGCTTGGCGGCCAGATAAGGTTCGATAGGAGTGGCGCAAACATGGATGAAGTATATTCAGGACTAGAGCACGCAGTTATTGATAATATCGGGATTGTGATTTACCCTGAAGGCACCCGGAATACAGCCCCCATAATTGGAAAAGCCGGGCGGCGCGTGATAGACATTGTTGGGCACGTTGTGGAGTTAAGCTCAAGGCACCATGCACGCATTTATTTTGTTGCATTAGGAAGGACAGTAGACGGAAGCGGTTATACAACAGTCACCTGCGAGCAGAAGGCATACGCCGAAAATGGGCAAATTGTCATTCCAGAGGGCAATGCAAAGCTTGAATATGAAATGCAAAAGCCGGAGGGGAAAGGCTTGGAATTCTTTGTAAACGGGCATATCATGCCAACGCTTGCAAGGCTAAGCCACAAAACCTACAATCCATCCGTGAGCGCAATCATGATTGGCATGCTCAGCAAGCGAGGAACGAGACACCTACCAAAAAAGCCAGACCCCGGGAAGTCACCCACCAGAAATAACTGACAGAATCTTCACTTCATCACTGTCAATTAGCCCGTCACTTTCTGTTACAAGGGTGTTGTTCCTTGCAACAAGGACTGTTGAAGGGTTCAGCTTGAGCTGCTGCAGAAGCTTTGAAACAGTGCCATTAAATCTCAGGTTCTTTTTTGAGTTTTCGCGCTCAATAAATATTTTCATAATGGCTGCAATGGCTGTTAGGTTAATAAAGTTTGGCAATAAAAAATTTACAAAAGGCAGAAATCGGATAAAAATGGTAAATTCTGGATTTATAAATACTAGTAAGGATTGGCTTTGCAGCTAAAAACCGCCTGGGTAGTGAAATATGGCTTTTTAAGGCTTGCAGGGGCAATTTTCCACAGGAAATGGTGGGGCGTTTGTGACTGGATTGCCTTTGTTTAAAAACAGCAGTATTTATAAACAAGAAGTAACTTTTGCTTAAAAATAGCTTAAAAGGCTTTAACATATTTCGGGGGTGTTTATCAGAATGGGCAAGAGAGAAATCACTGTAGTAAACATTGTAGTCAGCACTTCTTTGGGCCACGACATTCCTCTTGAAAAGATGAATGCCATGCTTTCCAACACAGAGTACAATCCTGAGCAGTTCCCAGGGCTTGTAATCAGGATAAAGGAGCCCAAAACTTCTGCGCTTGTGTTCAGCAGCGGCAAGGTTGTCTGCACCGGCGCCAGGTCAATGGACAAGGTTGAGGAGTCTATCAAGAAGATTATCAAAAGCCTTGAGAAAATCGGGATAAAAATCACAATAAAGCCTGAGATAAAGATACAAAACATAGTTGCTTCGGGCACTGTGGGAATGGACCTTAACCTGAACACCCTGGCAATGAAGCTCAGCAACACAGAATACGAGCCCGAGCAGTTCCCAGGGCTTGTGTACAAGCTCGTTGACGGCCCCGTGAAGGCGACATTCCTGCTTTTCAGCAACGGCAAAGTGGTCTGCACAGGCACAAAGAGCGAGGAAGAAGTGAACAAGTCGCTTGACAAGCTCATTGAGAACCTGAAGAAGGCAGCAGGCAAGAAGTAACAAGGGGGCTTTTAGTTTTTATTTTGTTTTTATTATCAGCTGAAATGAATCATAACTTACCGCTGCATGACCTTTTTCTGCAAAAAGGTCAATCAAAAAACGAATCAAAAAACGAATCAAAAATGAGCTAATTCAGGAATTGAACTGGTAAAAATGCTGGTGTAAAAATGCTTGAGGCAACAGAGCAGATAGAGAGGTTCAAGGAGTTCTTTGAAGAGGTTGACAAGAAAAACCTTCTGGAGACTGTTTCGGCGGGAAAGCTTTCGGTGGCTGTTGATTTTGCAAGGCTCTCGTCCTTTGACCCTAAGATTGCGGTTGACTTGCTAGACTATCCTGAAGAGGTCATTAAGGCTGCCGAGCTCTCAATAAGAGAGATAGAGCTGCCGAGTTCTGGCGAAGCAAAAAATTACAGGGTAAGGGTTTACAATCTTCCGGCATCACAAACTTTAATGATAAGAGACATAAGGAGCAGCCACATAGGGAAGCTTCTCGTGCTTGAGGGCATAGTCAGGAGGAAATCCGACGTCAGGCCGCAGGTCGTGAACACAAGGTTTGAGTGCCCAAACTGCGGCAACATAATATCCGTGCTCCAGCTTGAGGCAACATTCAAGGAGCCCCACCGGTGCGGGTGCGGCAGGAAGGGAAATTTCAGGCTGCTGGAAAAAGAGCTTGTCGACGCCCAAAGCATGGTGCTTGAGGAAAGCCCTGAAATGCTGGAAGGCGGGGACCAGCCCAAAAGGATTGGCGTGTTTCTCAAGGAAGACCTTGTAAGCCCGATAAGCGAAAAGAAAACAAACCCCGGGAACAGGGTAAAGCTGATAGGCGTGCTAAAAGACGTGCCTGTAGTCAAGCACGGCACACGGTCAACGAGCTTTGACCTGCACATAGACACAAATTTCCTTGAGACTATCGAAGAAGATTTCTACGACCTCAAAATATCAAAAGAGGATGAAGAGGCAATAATTGCACTGTCAAAAGACAAGCTGGTTTATGACAAGCTAATCGCATCGATAGCACCATCAATCTACGGCTATGAAAAAGTCAAGGAATCACTCCTCCTGCAGCTCATGGGAGGGGTACAGAAAAAGCGCTCGGACGGAATAATATCGAGAGGAGACATGCACATACTTCTTGTAGGCGACCCTGGCTCAGGAAAAAGCCAGCTGCTCAAAAGGATAAGCGTCATTGCACCAAAAGGCAGGTATGTGAGTGGGGGAGGGGTAAGCGGGGCAGGCATAACTGCTGCTGTTGTCAAGGACGAGATACTTGGCGGCTGGAGCCTTGAGGCAGGAGCCCTTGTCCTGGCAAACAACGGCATATGCGCAATTGATGAAATGGACAAAATGAGCGAAGAAGACACAGGCGCAATGCACGAGGCACTGGAGCAACAAAGCGTTAGTATTTCGAAAGCAAACATACAGGCAACGCTCATGGCAAGGACTACTGTGCTGGCTGCTGCAAACCCTAAATACGGAAGGTTTGACCAGTACGGCAACATAGCCGAGCAGATAAACCTGCCTCCTGCGCTGATAAACCGGTTTGACCTCATATTCACCATAAAAGACTTACCACAAGTGGAGAGGGATGAAAAAACCGCAAGGCACATACTCAAGCTCCACCAGACCCCAGACATCAGCGAGCCCGAAATATCAACCAAAGTTCTAAGAAAATACATCTCTTACGCAAGGCAGAAGATAAGGCCAGTGCTTACAGATGCAGCAATAGACGAAATAAAGGACTTCTACGTGCAGCTCAGGAACAGGGAAGTCAGCGACGAACGGGCAGCAAGGGCGATACCAATCTCAGCAAGGCAGCTTGAAGCCCTGGTAAGGATAAGCGAGGCATCAGCAAAGGTCAGGCTATCAGAAAAGGTAACAAGGGAGGATGCGCGAAGGGCCATCGAGCTCCTCATGGGGTGCCTGATGCAGGTAGGAAGGGAAAAGGAAACCGGCCAGATAGACATAGACAGGATAGCAACAGGCATACCTGCCTCACAGAGGGAAAGAATATTCCTGATAAAGCAGATACTCGAAGAGCTGGAGGAGGGGCTCGGGAAGACAATACCGGTGGAAGATGTAGCCAGGCTCGCTGTTGAAAGGGGCGTGAGCAAGACCGAGGTTGACGAAATAATAGAAAAGCTCAAAAGAGCCGGGGATGTTTACGAGCCGAGATACGGCTTCCTATCGAGAATGTGACCTTCTTAGTAAGAAGGTCAATCAAGAAATACAACATGTTTAGACACAGGCTGAAATAAGCAGAAAAAGAAAAATAGGAGAAGGAAGAGAGTCAATCTAGAAACGCGCGAGCTGCTTATTTAGTTTTTGGATTGAACCCCAAGTCGACGAAAGTCGACTGGGCCCAATCGCAACAGCGATTTGGGCTTTTCCCAAAAGGGTCATGCTACAGGAAAAACAATACCGGAGAGAAGTCGCACAAAAAGCGAGCGTAGCTGAAATTCTTAACAATGCAGAAGCTGAAGGCGGAACTGCATCGCTGAATGCCAATGGCAGGCAGATAAAAAGGGCAAACGTACTAGCAACCATAGTTGACAAGACTGACACAGATGGAGCTTACAAAAGCATGGTTGCTGATGACGGGACGGGGCAGATAAGACTGCGCCTCTTTGATGACGCCGCCGGGCTTTTTGGAAAAACTGAAATCGGCGACTTTGCGCTGATAATAGGAAAGCCAAGGCACTACGGCGATGAAACTTACATTGCACCCGAGCTTATCAGGGCCCTGAAGGAAATCAAGTGGGCAGATGTAAGGAAGCTTGAGCTCAGAATACCGCGAACACAACAAAAAATAGGGCTGGCAGAAAACTTAAAAGAAAATGAAAAGCCGCTGCCAAACGACGACGGAGTGAGCAAAGACAAAGTCAAAGTTTACCAGGCAATAAAAGAGCTTGACACCGGCAGAGGGGCTGACGTGACTGAAGTTGTCTTGAAATGCGGCAGCAATACGGAAACGCTGGTAAAAGAAATGATAAGAAGCGGAGACCTGTTTGAGGTTTCGCCAGGCAGGCTCAAGGTTTTGGAGTAAAGAAGAAGGATAAGTTTTAAAATAGCGCTGAGTTCTCAGGCGGCTATGGCCACGGAAACTTACGAAAGCCTGCTGAAAAGGGCGCAGGAGCTGCTGCCGCAGAAAAACCTCGCTACCGAGAGGCTTGAAGTGCCAAAGGTGCTGGGCCACATACAGGGAAACAGGACTGTGGTGAGCAACTTCCACGCCATAGCAGAGATCATAAGGAGGCCGCAGGAGCACTTTCTCAAGTACATGCTCAAAGAGCTAGCGACATCAGGCGAGGTCACAAAGTCAGCACTCATTCTTGGAACAAAGGTGCCAGCATCAAGGATAAACGACAAGATCCAGGAATACCTCAAGGACTTTGTAATATGCCCGGAGTGCAAGAGGCCCGACACAAAGCTTGAAAAGGAAGATAACGTAACTTTCATCAAGTGCTCGGCCTGCGGAGCAAAGCACGCTGTAAAAGTACGGATATGAACAAGTTCATTGTTGCACAGCACAATTCTGAAGGAAGGCTCATTCTCACAGTCTGCGATAGCAGTGTGCATGGCAAAAAGCTTGAAGAAAAAGGGGCTGTGCTTGACCTTGGCTCAAAATTCTACGGCGGCCAGGAGAAAGACACAGCATCTGTTGAGAAGCTAATGCAGAAGGCGTATACAATTCACGCTGTTGGAAAAAACTCGGTGGCAGCTGTCACCAAGCTAGGGCTTGCCGCAAAAGAGGACATAAAAACAGTTTCTGGAGTGCCGCATGTGCAGGTGCTAGTGATATAATTAATTTCAATCGAGAAAAAGGGCTTTATTTAGGTAAACGCGTTTCTTCTTGGCGCGCATAATTAAGATCCCCTTTGTATCTGTCCTTTATTCCTTGAAGTGCTTCAGAAAATAATCGCATAGATATGCCGGATCTAGATGTACTTTCAGATTTGGCTATTCCAGTAAAGGAAATTATGCGGTCTGCTGTTTCCTGGGTAAGTATATCACCTCCTCGCACAGTACCTACAGATTTTTTAATGTCAAAAACTAATTCTTTTCTCTGCTCTTCAGTGAGCGGGATGGGAAGGTCAGACTTAAAGTAGACCGGTAAAAATGGGCTGCGGGCTTGATAATGGACGGCAGCGTCCAATGCTGGGAGAACTGACTTTTCCTGAACAAGATCTTCAAGAGAAACAATTATAGCCATAATAGCTTGCCCTGGTAGCGGTTGCTCGGTTTCGTTGTTAATATGAAAGTCTCGCCGCTCCATCAAGTCTAAGAAATAAGTTTTGATGCTAGGGGCGGGTTTATCACTGAAGTAGAAGTTAATGTCGTTGCCTTCTTCATCAGCTTCTACTCTACATCCTTGGCTTTTAAGACCTTCGGGATCATTCAGTTCTCTATAAAAATCACGATCTGCTTCATGAGTTGGGTATTGGCTCACCAAGTAGCCTATTATGGCTTGATTGCCTCTTCGCATCAAAAACAGAGCTCTGGATTGGTTTGCGAGGTCTGTGAAGTGCTGCGGCTCACCACTTGCTGGGTCACTAAGCTCCAACAGTTGCAAAAGCGTTTCAGATGGTGTTTTAACCCGTTGCCGTTCTGTCATTTTACCTCGCTTTCATACTCGCGCATAATAAGCGAGTTATGTAATCAAACACCATATTTAAATCTTTCTATTTTCATTATTAAACAGTGGTGAAAATCAAAACATTTAAATACTATGAAACCTGTGTGCGGTGTATGGGAATGCGGCAACTTGGGAAGCTTGCGGACTTGATAGGCAGAAATCCGGCAAAAAGGGCCATAAGAGGGGTTGCGACTAGTATTAACGACAGTGATATGGCCAAACAAGTCGGCAGTGTTTTGAAGGAGATTTACGCTACAAATGGGGGGGATGCTGCCCTTACCGCGGCAAACATCATCAGATACCTCACGGGGTCAAGAGGCGTTATGCCTGAACAACTCGTATGTACGGCCGAGGTAATGAAGCATCCTGAAGTTCTGGAAGCGCTCACGAAACTTGAAACAGGCAGCTACATTAATGACACTGCTAAAACGGCTTTGAATTTATCTGAATTGGTTAAGCGTAACCCTGAATATTTGGCTGGAGCACTGGGGCTCATTAGTGATTGCCATAATGCCTATGTTGCAAGTTCCATCTCAGAAGGAGTATTAAACTCTATTGTAAAAGTAGGGGTCAAATTCCCGCAGAGGGAAATGGCGTTTGCGCAAATGCTTCTGTGGGTAAGAAGAGACGGCGCGCGTGATTTTAACGATGGTATTGAAGCATCCTCAGTAGGAAGCAATATGGCGAATATGATGGAGAAGTTCGGCGACAGAAATTTTGAAAAAATACTCACATTAACTGAGCAGTACCCAAGCGAGGTTTCTGCCAGGCTTGCTGAGATGCTTTATGATTACGTTGGGAGCGAGTTATACCTCCACGACGGCTACATGAGAGATTCAAGTAAACCAAAGAAGTTGAGGAAAGTTTCGCTTGAAGAAGCCTTAGATGAAACTATAGGCTTAATGGCTAAGCCGGAAGTTGGCAGCTTATTTGGAAAGATGAATGGAGAAGCTGCGCCCTTCGCTATGCTTTCCCTTGTCAAAATAGCCAGTCTTGGCGATGACGCTGTGAACGCTGCTGTTGGAACTGCGCAGCAATATCATAGGAACCTTTCAAGGTACGTGCTTGAAACCCTTGCGGAAAGCCCAGACGCTGTAAGGCTTGCGGAGAAGGCAAGAGCAATGAGGCTTCAGGAAATAGTAGGCTTCTCAAATGCTAATTCAGACTGGTGGGAACAGGTTTTGATAATTGGAGGACTCGCTGAGTTGGGTGAGGAAGCTGCTAGGGAAGCCGTACGGCTAACAACTGCGTACGGCTTAGGGAATGTCTTAAGAACATTTCTTAATGCAAAGAGTGAGAAACAAGTGCTTAACGCAGCAAGTGTAATGGCGGCCCGGGAAGTCAAGTCTACCATAGAATACTTCGGCGGGGATTCGGCTGCTGTTGTTTTATCGGCCCTCTTACGCGCTGGCGATAATAGCACAATGCGTAAGATAGCGGAAAACATCACTGTGCAAGAGGTGCAGGCCGTACTTGAGCCGTATAGCAGCGACGAAAGAGTTAGAGTAAGAACTGCCGAAGAGGCTCTTAATTTCGTCATTGGCTCAAAAAGTGTTGAAGAAATAAAGGAGCTTGCCGAAATAATGGCCCTCCCAGAAGCTGTCGAAGTAGCACACAATGGCGCAGGCATGAGTTATAATGCCATGAGCCCCTTATTGGATGTTTTAAGAAATGTTGGGGCGGATACAGCCAAAAGATTTGCCAGAACAGTAAGCAGATTCAAAGGACATAGTGATACGACAACTGTTGCCTACGGACTTCGCAACGTGGCCGGAGACCAAGAGACTTTCACAGCAGCATGCGACTCAATAGACCGAATTGGCGAAAAGGGGGACCAATTAACTGCGCTGTTTATTGGCAGGAGCGCTGCACGGGCAGCCCACATAATGGGAGACAAGTATAGAAGCTTCCTAAGCTATATGGAAAGGCGGGGTGGCAGGAATGACGTATTAACTGTGGAGAGAGCTTCCCCAGATGTGCGGGAGGCTGTGGCGCGGATTAAAACACCGACGAGCAGCAACACACAGATGCACAACCTCATAAGGTTCGTAAGGTACACAGATGCAAACTACACACTCAGGGTAACGCAACAGGCTTCTGAAGATTTACAAGCGGCACTCAGAAACGCGGAAGCCGCATTACGCCAACACCTAGAACAATTTGGCATAAGGGAGGTTGAGGAGGCGTTGCAATTCCTGCCCTGGCTCCAAACAAAGGACGAGACAGCATTGAAGGCTTTAAGAGGCGAGCAAGTCCAAAAAAGCGGCCAGAATAGGAGTTATGTGCTCAGGACAGCACAGCTAGACGCAGAAGCGCTGGCACAAGAGGTGCGGCAATATGCGAGAATTGCAGGTGTTATATTGCCAGAGCTGGCCTTGTCAAAACCGAGCATTGACTCAGTAAAGCAAGCAGCACAATACGTAATTTCTGAAATAGACAAGATAGACAGGAAAAAGGATATCTCTCGCCAAGCACTTAAAGAAGCAAAACCGAATCTTGACAGAATACTTCAGACGACAAATAATGAGGGGGAATACACGCTGCATGTTGCACCTCAGGACATTAAAGGGCAAATGGAGGCATTGCAGACAATTCCATCTTGCCTCTCGCCAGGCAGCATGTATTTCAGGCACACCCAAAATTACATGGCTAATCCAAACACGTTCTTTGCAACGATTAAAGGGAAGCAAGGGGCTGTTGGCAGAGTAACTGTCTTTACCGGAACGATAGAAGATGATAAACCTGCTATAGCGCGAGTAAGCAAACTGTATGCGATTGTGCCAGTGCGCGAAGGGGATGTTGACGAAGCTCTCAGGAAATATGCCTTAGAGACAGGCATGGTCTTCTTGGAACGCGGAATCCTGAAGGTTGACGGGTTAAGAGAAGCCTATGATGACCGTATAAGCTTTGACGGGAAGCACGTGACCATAAGATAGTGTGCCAGCAATAGCGTGGCGAGTTCAGCAATAATCGATGACGCACCTACCCGAACCACTTGCCCAGCCCTTCCTGCTTCTCCTTTTCCCTGCCAAAAACAGACTCCACCCTCATCTTTGTGAGCCCAAGCACCTGCTGGAGGTAGGGCGAGACCGCATACTTTTCAGCAAGGCTTATGGCAGGCTCAAGGTACTTTATTATTGAGCCCTCGGAAATTGTGAACAGTATCTTGCCGCTGCACTTGTCACAGACGCCAGACAGCGGGGGCCTCCTGAACTTCGTGTTGCACTTGAGGCAGCGGAACTGCTGGGTTGAGAATTTCCTCAAATTGCCCCTCACGTCTTTTAACAGGTGTTTTTCTATAACCAGGCGGGCAACATCCTGGGCGTCAACAGCCCGGATTTTTTCAGCGAGAACCATCTGGCCCTTGAGCTTTTCCTCCATGGAAGGCAGGATTTTGTAAGCAGAACAATTAACGCCGATGTTGACGCTCGAAAGCGGATGAGTATACCCAACGCCCTCATACTGCCTTGGAGTGTTAAGGCGGTGCCCTAGAAGCTCAACTTTTACCTCCTGAGGAAGCTTGCCCTGAAGCGCGGCCTCGTAAAGCTCCAGCGGATATGACCATGCAACGTCAAACCTGTGAGCCATGTCATCAACCTCAGCAGGCACCAATCTTGATGTGAGTACGAGCGGGCTGTCCATGGTCTTGGCGCCCCTTGAATCAGGAAGAAACTGCCTTGAGAAGTTCAAAAGAGCATCAAGCACAAGCATGACACAAGCCTCATCGCCATCAGCATCCCTACGCATGGCAGCATGGAAAAGAGGATGGGCAAAGAATGCCTGGGTGTTTGAAAAGCCAATTATCCTCCCAACAATGCCTGCTGAGATGTGAGGGGCAAGGCCAATGACAAGGTGACCGACAAGATCCTCCTTTGCAGCGATATTGTAAAAGGAAGGCTCCTTATAGAACCGAACAAGCAGGTCATCGACAAATTTGGAAATCCTGAAAAGAACAGCTGATGAGCTTTCATCAGTAGACTCAATGTTCGTAGGCAGTACCACATCCTGAGGCTTCAGCTCAAGAATCTGGTGCTCATTCTCAAGCGGCCTGCCGTGAATGTCCTTATCATAGCCGAGCTCAACGAGCTTGGAAACAGGAGTCCTAACCTCAACAGGCGTAAAATGGGTAAGCGGGAGCTCGCTCATGTCATACCTTATCGTGCCATCCTTGTTGACGCAAAGCTCGTGCTTTGCCCTCAGGATTCCCTTTGCAAAGTTCTCCGGGATGTGGTCCTTGTTGGACGTGCCCCTTACACCTTTTATAAGGTCAGGGTGAGTACTTTCCTTGATTGTGTGGAGTGCTGCATCAAAAAAATGCTTAATCTCAATTGGCCTTCTTGAGTATGGCTTGTAATCGTGAGGGCACTTCTCAATAACGCCACACTTGTCGCAGAAAAACATCTTCTGGGTTTTCCCGTTGCATGTCTCGCAGACAGGGTAAATTGTCTGGGCATTGCATGCGCGGCAAAATGTAATGGGAAAATCTGAAACAACCCGGCCAGCCACAATGGCTTCCTGGAATGAGCGAAGCCTGCCGCCTTCCTCACCAACAGGGAAAAGAACATGCGGGCTTCCGGTAAGCTTGCGCATCTTTGCCTTCTCAGGCCTGCCCATCCTGGCACCTATGAAAGTGCCGCCCTTATCCCTAAGCTGGAACAAGGAAACCACTCTCGCCAAATCCAAGCCTGAATTTAGGGGTAACGAGGGTGATTGGGAAGCTGATGACGACAGGGCAGACGCAACTGCCGAAGCTTTTTCCTTGATGATGTCTGCAAATGATGCTGAGGTTTCAGTGGAAGAGAACAGGAGCCTCACATCAATGCCAAGGGAAGCAAGGAAAGGGATTGCATCAGCATGGGCTATGACAACAAACTCGCTGTTAACAAAAAGGTGCGGCAGGCCAATAAGCTCAAGCGCCCTTTTACCATTCTTATCCTGAACACTGTGGCCGACAGGGATAATAATCTTGACTTTGCCTGATTCGAGCACAAGCCTCCCATTAGCCAACAGGCTCAGGAGGTCAGTGAACTGGTCTGGCACTAACGAAGACCAGAAATATGTGAAAAAAGGATGAAGAGGAACTCTAAGAACTTCAGAAAGCCTTATTGCCAGCTCGGGCGAGGGCTTCGGAAAAGGGCTGGAAATGGCGAGCTGGAGCTCTTCAACAGGCAAGGATGTTTTCCCAGCAAGCACATCAAAAGAAAATAGCCCGAACTTTTCTGAAGCGGCTTTTTTAACCTCTTCAGCATACCACTCCTCACAGTAGCCTGCCGGAGCCAAAACATGGGCGCGGTCATAAAAATCACCGTATGAAATCAGCAAGTCACCAAGATAAATTATCTCGGCAACAGTTGCTGCACGGGAGCGGGCAGCGCTCTCTGAATCCAGGCGCATAACAGAGCCGTCAAGCAACCTGACAATCGGGCCCTCTATTGAATCGCAGGGAGTGATGGCTGCAGCCTTGCCCGGCCTTTCAACCTTGAGCTGGGTTCCTGTTGCAACAAACTTGTCCAAAACAATCATGGTGGCAGGATGCACGCCGGCAGCAGAATAGCCGCCTGCCCTGGTTTTGCCATACCTCAAGCGAAAGCCCCCCTGGCGAAGCGGGTGGGTTAGCACAGGCCGGCCGGCGACCAAGTCAGTAATAAAAGTGTAATCAGGGGCGAGCTTCCTGGATTCCTCGCCTTTCTCTTTGCTCATGCTTTTCTTTTTCTTCTGCAACGCAATAAACTTCTCAAGAAAAGACCAGTCAAGGTCAAACGTTAACTGAAGCCGCTTGAGCTCCTTCCATAGCTTTGGGGCCTTGAAAGCCAGCATAGAAACAACAAGGCATACCCCGCCCCGTATCCTGTTTGTCTCAATCCTTGGCAGGTCCTTGTAGTTGCTCACCTCAAACTTCTCAGTGGGGTCGCCATCAACTTCAATCGGGCAGTTCCTTATGAGATAATCAATCTCGTCCTCGCTGGCCTTGTATTGCAGGTTGGTAACGCGCTCGTGATAATCATCAAGCTCTGTTACCAAGCGCTTCACCTCCAAATCATCAGGGTCATACGCACCATAGCCTGCCTTCCTTCTAAGATAATCGGCGAGCACAAGGCAAAAAGCAGCGGCAGTGCCGCCAGCACCCCTGATAGGCCCAGCAAAAACAGCCGCAAAGTATTCCTTCCCATCATGGCGCTTCTTCACCTTCAGCTCAATAAAGCCCTCAAGAGGGGCAGAAACAACACCCGTAGTATGATAAGCGAAGCCAGTCCTGATTCCTGTCTCAAGCGCCTCGTGCTTATCCTTAAACTGGCAGAACTTGCCGCTCGCAACCTCATCAGCAATAATCAGGGCAACCTCCCAGGCAAGCGCACCGTACTGGCCTTCAAGCTCCTGGATTCTTGCAGCAACTCCGCTGCCAATAAGGGCAGGCGCAACAGCAGACACAAGGCCAACAACCCTCTCGGCGAGATTGGTAGCCAGCGGGATGTCTACAAAAGGCTCAGGGTCATAGCCCTTCTGGCGTGCAAGGCCTGCAGCTGCATAGCACTGCTTAAGCTTGCCTTCAACCTCAGAAAAGTACCTGTCAATTTCAGGGCTCGTTTCCTTTTTCCCGTCAGCTCTCATTTTGCCCCCTTATTTCCCAAAGTTAATGATTTTTGTGACACCTGTCTTCAAATTAAAGACAGGCAGCCTTGACGGCTGCGGGTTATGGCCCATGCGCTCCTGGAATTTTGTCTTGCCCTGCCAGCATGAGCTGTTTATCAAAGCAACCCCCTTATAATCTGAGACTGAGGTCCTGTGGACGTGGCCTGTCGCAAATATGTCAGGAACAATCCCAATAAAAAGGGGGTCAGTTGCATGGTCAGGCAGGATTAATGTGGACGTGTGAGCTGGCGCAAGATGCCTGCGCTGGAGCAAAAACTTCATAATCATGTCGGCGCGGTCATAGCCGCCGTTCTTCCTTATAGAATCAACATTCGCAACATAGTAATCAAAGCTGTAGCCGTGATAAAGCAGAACATCAAAACCGGAAAAAGTCGCTGAGGCATCAATGTTGACCACAGCAGGGTTTGACACAGAAATTACATTCGGGAGCTTGAGCAGCGGGGCTGCAAAGTCAGCAGCCAGGGCTGTCTGCGGCTCAGCTGCCCTTGTGGCATCATGATTGCCAGGGGAAATGATAATCGCTATGTGCTGCGGGATTTCGGACAAAAAGTCAGCACACAGCTGGTACTGCTCCTTTACATCCTTAATGGCAAGCTCTTCATACTGGTCCTGATAAACCCCAACACCATCAACGATGTCGCCAGCCACCAAAACATACTTCACCTTGCCTGCAATTTCGCGCTGGGTAGGGTTGCCCAAGTTCCCGTTAATCCATTTGAGAAAACGCCTGAACTCCTCTTCCAAGAACTGTGCAGAGCCAAAATGGAGGTCAGACATAAAAACAGCGTAGCCCTCCTCAGGGGAATGCTTGGGCTCCCGCAACGGAATGTCAGGCAGAACAATGTTGTTTGCAAACAGGGCGCCGCTCCTGGCGTTTCCTGTAACCGCAACAACCTCATCAAAAACAAGGTCCTGAGCAAGCTCAAATATCTCCCTACGCGACTTGTTGACAATAACATTAATCACCCCAGTATGGTCCTCAAGCGTGAGCACTATATGGCCCTGCTTTGTCTGCTGCTTGTCCTTTACTATGCCTATAATCGCTGCTGATTCAGAAACATTGCTGCCCTTGAGCCTCGCAATTTGCACCAGGCCTGTCAGCTCGGCACGCTGGGCAAGCACACCCTGGATTGACTTGTAGCGCGCATTGTAATAGCTCACAAAGTCAGCTACCTCCCTCTTGGAAGGTGAGGTAGCATATGATGACACAACCCTTACTGAACCAGACTTGCCTGATTGCAAATCTGGTTGAATGCTGAACTTTGACATGGGACCGGCTTTCTTTGACTCTGCCTGCTGCAAGGAAAGCGCGCTAAGAAAGTTGGTGTAAGGCTCGGATTTCTGCTTCTTTTCTGAAATCGCCTTGGACCTTTCAAGCTCAAGCCAGTTCACACTGAATTCCTTGCTCTTAATAAGTTCATCAACATCCTTGTTAATGACAAGAAACTGGCCTGCGCTGTTCGGGCTGTTCTGTGGGAGATTTTTAAGCTCACCGGCATCGGCGCGGCCCATCGCGGCAAGAAACTCAGGGCTGACAAGGATGTTGTTCTTCAGCAGCTCTTCTATGCGGCTTTTCCTCCTGGTAAGCTCTTCTGCTGGCAGAGCATCAAATCCATCGTTAGCACGGCTCATTTTTTGATTCACCCAGCCAATTAAAGATTAAGCGCCTCCTCTAACAGCCGCCTTACAACAGGGGTTGCTGCCTGCGGGGCGAGCATTATTTCCCTGGTTCGGCCATACCTCCCCTTTGAAATAACCCGCGCTGTAATTATGCCGAGCATATCAAACTCAGACAGGATGTCAGAAACCCTTCGCTGGGTTAACGGGCGGAGGCTAGCCTTGGCGCAGTATTTCTTGTAAAGCTCATAAACCTCACCTGTAAAAATAAACTTGCCAGCTCCATGGCTGATATTCAGGATAGAATACAGAACTAATTGTGCCTGCCGAGGCTGGGTTGTTACCAGCTCAGCAACAGTGTCGTGGTCAATCTTTTCCTCAGCGCTGTCAACATCAGCAACAGCAACAGATGTTGCACCCTTTCTGTCAGTAAGCTCACCAGCCACTCTAAGAAGGTCAAGCGCCCTTCTGGCATCGCCGTGTTCCCTAGCCGCATAAGCGGCGCACTTCTCAACAACACCAGGCTCGAGAGAGCTGTGCTTGAAAGCTGAAGAAGCCCGGTTATTAAGTATATCCTGAAGCTCAATAGCGTTATAGGGAGGGAAAAGCAGCTTTTCCTCGGAAAGCGAGGATTTCACCCGCGGGTCCAGGTGCTCGGCAAACATCAAGTCATTTGAAATCCCGATTATTGCGACTTGCGTGTTCTTGAGCTCCTCGTTCTTTCTTGTAATCTTGTACAGGAAATCGTCGCCAGCCTTTTTCATCAAATAGTCTATTTCATCCAAAATAATAATAAGAATGCTTTTTGTGGAATCAGCTTTGGAGAAAAAAGCGCTGCAAACATCATCAGTTGAAAGCCCGGTGAGGGGAAGCTCCTTCCCAACCTGCGTAGCCAGCTCTGTGAAAAGGCCATATTCTGTGTCAGCATCAAGCTTACAATTCACATAAAGCGTCTGGATTGAAACACCCGCTTTTTTTGCAGCAGAAACAAGCTCTCCATTAATTACCCACTTAACAACCAATGTCTTGCCAGTACCGGTTTTTCCATAAATAAAAAGATTGGAGGGCCGCTCCAAACGCAACGCCGGTGCCACCACAACCCTCACCTGGTGGATTTGCACAGCACGATGAGGGATATCATTCGGGAAATGATTAGCTTGAAGGACACGCTTTTCCTTAAACACAGATCCTTTTTTCAGATATTCCTCAAAAAACTGCGGAAGATTCTTTTCCTTCAAGATAAACACCCCACTGTTTCTTATGGAAAAACAAGGAAACCTCTTAATAAGGATTCCGCTTAAATAAAATATACATTCAAGACACACCACCTGTGTTTTTTCGACGTGAAAACCATCAGCAATAATAATTTCAATATTGAATTAAACTATAGGTGTTGGTTGTTGTTTTTGGTGTTTCCATGAGAAGTGGAGGTGTGTAGCCTTTTTTGTTACTCTTGAATAATAAATATGCAAAGGTTTATATAGTTCTTTTCATTCCCTAACCTCCATGTTGATGCAGAAAGAAGTCATAAACCAATTAAAAGATATAGGCCTTAATAGCTATGAGTCCAAGCTCTGGCTTGCCCTTCTTGCAAAGGGAGTTGCGTCTGCCGGTGAGCTTTCTGATATGGCTAATGTCCCAAGGAGCCGGAGCTATGATGTTCTTGAGAGCCTTGAGAAGAAGGGTTTTATCATAATGAAGATTGGGAAGCCAATAAAATACATAGCTGTCCAGCCTGAGCATGTTATTGATAATGTAAGGAAGAGGTTGGTTGAAGATGTTGACCTGCAGGACAAGCTCTTAAGTAAGATAGGGCAAAGCCCGCTTATTGATGAGCTAAAGCTGATGTACAAGAGCGGCGTCAGGGAGATTGACCCGCTTGAGCTCACCGGCAGCCTAAAAGGCAGAAAAAACCTTTACCACCACATTGAGCGAATGATTAAGAACGCCGAGAAAAGCGTTATTCTCACCACAACCGCTGCGGGCATCCTGAGGAAAAAGGATGTTCTTAGAAATGCGCTGCGCAAGGCAAAGGAAAGAAGGGTTAAGGTCAGGGTTGTTGCCCCGATAACAAGTGAAATGAAGCCGCAGCTGGAAGAGCTGGCAGGCCTTGTAGAGCTCAGGCACACCAGCACACCAGCACGATTCTGCGTTGTGGATGGCAAGGAGGCTGTCATTATGCCAATGGATGATGAAATAACAAATCCTGCCTCAGACGTAGGCATCTGGGTAAGGTCAAAGTTCTTTGCCTCAACATTTGAGAAGTTGTTTGATTCTTCATGGGCAACGCTGAAGCCTGTTTTTTGATTGTTCACTAAATTTATAAAATACATGAACATTCAAAGCATCTAATTGTGTTGTTGGTGGATTAAAAATGAGCTCACAATTAAATATGCCTTCTGTTGATTATAATTATAAGGAGTTTTTAGGTGGGAATGCAGAGCAAATGCAGTTGCTGCTTTCTGGTAAGGATAATAATGGAATTGTTGTTGATGTTCCGAGAGTGCCCATATCTGTTTTTGGTGTTATGGAACAGCGCATCGTTGTTTTTGAGTTCTTGAAGCTTGCCAGCAATCGTGGTTGGAGGGCATATCGTCGTCTAGGCAGTCATTATGAAGTTGTTCAAAATTTTACAGAGATAATGGAAAACTGGTTTGACAAACGTATTGATACATGTGATGGTGTTGTCAGGCATAGTGACGGCCGCTTGAAAGTTGTTCTTGATGCACAGTACCTGAGACAGCTTACTCATGATACTAAGCTTGTTGATGGTGCGGTTCCTTTATCTGATGATGTTTACAGGGGGTTGTCTGGTGAGGAGTTTAGTTCTAAGCAGGTTGGGCAGTATTTCAACAAGCCTTTAAGCAGGGGTGAAGCAAAGCAGCATCCTGTCTGGCTCTCATTGCTTCGCGGCGACCAAGGTTTGCTGAATATGGCTGTGAATGTAATTTTCTCTCAAGCAAATGGAAGGCTTGGTGGTGTTGGCAAGATGATGGGCATTTACACACCTTCAGCACCTAAAGAAGGTGCTTCCGGGCGTTTGTGGTCTGTCTGCAGGCTCGACGACTACATCAACTACTCCAGGGCTAATGGCAGCAGCCATTTGGATGACCTCAATGGGCGTCTGGTCGGGGTAGCGCCGGAGGCGCCGCGCGCCGCAACACTCGAACGTAGAGTCTGAATGGGTGGCGAAAGCAAAAGCTTTTTAAATTCGTTTTCTGATAGCAGATAGGTAGCTGTTTAACATCAAGCAACAGTTGTCAAAAAGAGGTGGGCATATGCCAGACGGTAACATCCAAGTCGTAATACTCTCAATAATCATAGGCACCCTTGCCGCAATTGTTTACTCACTCAGGATTCTCGTGTTGATGGAAAGAAGAATGGCGCGAATTGACGAAAACCTCTTTGCCATAACGAAGAGGATAGCCCTTGAGGAAATAAAGATAGAAAGGGAAGAGAAGAAAATAGAAAAAAGAATCGGAAGAAGGCGCTAAACCCGCTAAACTTTTTTCTTGCCCCTTTTCTTTTCCACTTTTTCGAGCTCATCCAGCCTCGTGTTTTCCGTAAACCTGTCTTCACTTTCAACAGCTTTTTCATCCTCCAGTAGCCCAATTTCCTTCTCCAGTGCAATGATCTCATTACTCCAGTCCTTTACCTTGCCTGAATTGTTCTCTTGGTTCAGAAGCTCGCCGCACTCCGGGCAGCGGAAGGAAAGGTCAAAAGCCTTGTCAAAATCAACGCCAACACAGGCGTTTGCGCACGAAAAAGGGCTGCTCCTGTTTTCCTTGGAAATAAACTCCCTTAACAGCTCAAGCCTGCCCTTTTTCTCATTTAGAAGAAAAGCACCAACCTTATCCTCATGGAAAGTCCAATAATGGATATACCATCCAACCTTGTTGTCTTTTTTCTTAATAAATGAAGCAAGGCTGTAGTTATACAGCTTGTACAGCAAATTCCTGGTCTCATTGACCTCCCTGCCTACAGCTTCAGCAAGCTTAAACTCAGAATAATCTTTTTTCCTGGCAAGTTCTCTAACTACCTCAGCAACGTCTCCCCCCACATACGGTTTCAACAAGCCAGCCACAAATTCTTTCCCTTTGTTTTGTTTCATATTCTTACACTAAAGAGCTTTTCCAAATCTATAAAAAGTTTTAGAAAAGATTGAATTGCCAACCGACCAAAGATTATCAAAACCGCCCAATCAGCTGCTCAAAAGTGAGGCCCTTTTCCTTTACCATCCTTACAGAAACTGAAAATCCTGTCCCTGTCTTCTTCAGGTCATCCGGACTGAAGAAAGCCCACTTCATATCGTTGAACCTCGCGCCGATCCAGGGCTCGGCACCGAACATCTTTGCAAAAGACACGAGGTCATTTACCTGCTCTTTCTGCAAATGCCTGTTCAGGTCTCCGGATGACTTGCACTCTATTGCCAGCGTGCGGGTTGCGTTGGACGCGATTATGTCTGGGCAAGGGTAGGCCATAGAGCCAGAGCCGGCTGCTCTCAAAGCCGCCCATTTGTTGCCCCAGAACATATGAATGAGCTCACGCTCAGCGTTGCTTCCTTTCGCCTTTGCATTCATCTTTTTCCCCTTTTTTCCTGCTGCACAACTGCCGCATGACCTTTTAGCAAAAGGTCAATCAAAACTATGCAGCTTGCCTAAACGTTGACCCTCATAAAATCCTTGGCGCAGACCACATTATCAAAAGTGCCCCTGGCATTCTCTTCAAGCTCCCCAGTTGTCTTGTACCTTTGGGAGAAATGAGTCAGAACAAGCTTTGCCGCCCCAGCCTTGTTTGCAATTGCAGCAGCCTGCCCGGCTGTAAGGTGCTTGTACTCGCCAGCCTTGCCTTCCAGCTCGTCAGCGTAAGTTGCCTCGCAGACCAGCAGGTCAGCATCCTTTGCAAGCCTTACAGCATTATTGCAAAGCTGCGTATCCATAATCACGGTGACCTTTTTACCAGGTGTCTTGAAAGTCACGTCAGCAGGCTTCACGGTTTTGCCTTTCCAGGTTACAGGCTTGCCTTCCTGGAGTTCTCCGAGCAGCGGCCCTTCAGGCACCCCAAGCTTCTTAACAGCTGCCATGTCAACATGAACCTTGTCCTTTTCCACTATGCTGTAGCCAAGGCATGGAACAGAATGTTCAAGGCTGGCAGCCTCAAGATAAAAGTCGCCGGTTTCAAAAAACACCCCCCCATCAACATCGTGCACTTCAAGTTTGAGGCCTCCCCTTTTTTCCTCCATCAGGAATGCCTTCCGCATGAACTCCAGCTGCGTCTTTGTGCCTTTCGGGCCAAAAACCTGCAGGCGGTGTTCGGTTGTTGAGCTGTTCAGCGTCTGAATCAGCCCAGGAAGCCCAAGTACATGGTCGCCGTGCCAGTGGCTTATCAGGACCTTTGTCACTTTCGTAAGCGGGATGCCAGTAATCTTGAACTGCCGCTGCGTCCCCTCACCGCAGTCAACCAAAATCCCCTCAGTCCTGTAACTAACAAAAACAGCCGACTGGTTTCTCTCCTTTGTCGGCACCATTGAGCTTGTCCCCAAAAACGTCACTTCCATAACAGGAGAGGCGTGCGGCAACTTATTTAAGCGTTATGATTTACATGCAGGCATTTCTAGCAAAAGGCTTTTAAAACAACCCATAAACCAAACAAGCCATGGAAGCCACAGCAGTTGATTTGAAAGAGAAAGCCAAAGAAACTGGCAAATCTGAGCAGAAATCCGAGCCTAAAACTCC
>JAHFTU010000001.1:27374-32358 GCA_023269295.1 Candidatus Woesearchaeota archaeon
TAGCAAAAGGCTTTTAAAACAACCCATAAACCAAACAAGCCATGGAAGCCACAGCAGTTGATTTGAAAGAGAAAGCCAAAGAAACTGGCAAATCTGAGCAGAAATCCGAGCCTAAAACTCCTGTAAAGGCATACTTGCAGAAGGAAAGAGTGGTTAGCGAGAACACTGACGCTGCGAGGGAGCTCTATAACCAGAGCAGGTATGGCAAGCTGCTCGCTGACGGAAGAGTGCAGCTGGCGCTTACAGAGGCAATGTACCTCCTTGAGCGCGGCAAAATCACAATTGCCGCAGCAAGAGGAAAGAAAGGGGTAAGCCCTGAGCAGTTTATGAAAAGCTCCACAAAGACCCAAAAAAACTTCTGGGTCAAATACTCAGTATTCAAAGACATCCGAGACAGGGGCTACATAATAAAGACCGCGCTAAAGTTCGGGGCAGACTTCAGGATTTACGACAGGGGGGTAAAGCCCGGCGAAGACCACGCGCGCTGGATTCTCTACCCAGTGCATGAAGGTGACACGCTCACCTGGCACGAGTTCTCTGCCAAGAATAGGGTAGCCCACAGCACAAAAAAGAGGCTTCTTATCGGTGTTGTTGATGAGGAAGCCGACGTCTCATATTGGGAAGTTAGGTGGATGAGGCCGTAACACACCCAACTTTTTTCTTAGCTGACAAATTATTTAAACGCTGGCACCGCCCTGATTGTTGATGGCAGCCAGCCTAATCACAGACAGGGTAAAGCAGCTTGTAAGAATGCGCGGCCCAGTCATACCCTCCCAGATTTCTAAGGAAATCGGCACCAACATACTAATGGCATCAGCCATACTATCAGAGCTGGCGTCCAAAAACGATGTGAAAATCTCCAGCGTCAAGTTTGGAGGCACACCACTCTATTATGTGCCAGGGCAGGAAGCAAAACTCCAGAACTACCTAACTAGCTTGCCCCTGAAAGAAAAAGAAGCTTTTGAGAAGATAAAAGCAAGCGGCGTGCTACTAGATACAGCCCTTGACCCTGCAACAAGGTTTGCCATGCGCCAGCTTAAGGACTTTGCCAAGCCGCTTGAGGTAAACGCTGATGGCGAAGCATACCTCTTCTGGAAATGGTACCTGCTTGCAAACGAAGAAGCTGAAGTGTCTATTAAAAAAATCCTCGGCTTAACTGATGAGAAACCAGCAAACGAAGAAGCGCCAGCACCAAAGATAGAAGCTGTTGTTGGCACCCAGACAACAATTCCAAGCGCCCAGCCTGCGGTGCAGCCAATCCAACCCAAAGTACAGCAGCAAATGCCCCTGCCCACAGCCTCCAAATTACAGCCTGTTGTGCAATCAGCCACCCAAGCATCCGAACAATATCAACTGATTAAGCCTACCAGGAAAAAAGCCACAGCGCAGACAACACCAACAGAATTCACAATACACCTTGATGAGTTCTTTGCAAAAAGCAGCATTGAAATTGAATCCTCAGACCTAAGCGGCAAGTCAGAAGCCCAGTACGTTGTCCTGCTGCCCAGCCCGGTTGGGAAGCTCAGGTACTACTGCATTGCCAAGAACAAAAAAACTTGCACAGACACCGACATAAGCTCAGCACTAGTGCAGGGCCAGCTCAGGAAACTGCCAGTCCTGCTGCTCACCAAAGGCGAGCTAAGCAAAAAAGCACAGGAGCTGCTTTCAAAGGAGATAGGGGCAATAGTTGTTAAAAGAATATAAAGATTAAAAAGCAGGCTAATTCTACCATCTTAAAATGGGAGTACAAATAACAGAGCTTCTGCCAAAAAAAGAGGCAAAGCTTGAAGACTTCAGCAACAAAGTTGTCGCTGTAGACGCAGCCAACCACCTCTACCAGTTCCTGACTACGATAAGGTCGCCTGGCGGCTCTTTCTTCACAGACTCGCACGGCAACGTGACCTCACACCTTATTGGGCTGTTCACGAGAACAACACACCTCATGAAGCTAGGCATAAAGCCAGCCTATGTTTTTGACGGCGAAGCCCCAAAACTGAAGAAGCTTGAAATAAAAAGGCGGGCTGAAGCAAAAGAAGCCGCAGCCGAGAAATATACTGCTGCCGAGAAAGAAGGTAACATTGAAGAAATGAAGAAATATGCAGCCAGATCAACAAGGCTCACCAGGGAAATGATTGCAGACGCAAAAGAGGTAATTGAAGCGCTCGGCCTGCCAATTGTCCAGGGCCCAAGCGAAGGCGAAGCGCAAGCTGCGCACATTGTTGCAAAAAAAGACGCCTACGCAATAGCTTCACAGGATGCCGACAGCCTGCTTTTTGGCGCCACAAGGGTGGTAAGAAACCTATCAATTGAAGGGAGAAGGAAGCAAGCCGGCACCCTTGGCTACAGCAAGGTAGAGCCAGAGCTCATCCTGCTAGAGGAAGTGCTTACCTCCATGGGCATCACGCAGCAACAGCTCATCTGCCTTGCAATGCTGGTAGGCACAGACTACAACACAGGAGGAATCAAGGGCATAGGCCCCAAAACTGCGCTCAAGATGGTAAAAGAGCAAAAAACACCAGAAAAAATATTTGCAGCGGCAGAGTGGGGCAAGCACTTTGACTATTCATGGCAGGAAGTCATGGAGCTCTTTGAGAGCCCCAAGCTGACGGATGATTATGAGCTGAAATTCCGCCCAACAAATACTGACAAACTCGTCAAAATCCTATGCGGCAAGCACGATTTTTCAAGGCAAAGGGTTGAAAAGCAGCTTGAAGAACTCGGCAAAACGGCAGCACCAAAAAAGCAGAAGGGGCTTGGTGAATTCTTCGGCTAACAAAAATGGTTCGCACAGAAATAAGGGCATTTGACATCATAGGCGACATCGCAATAGTGGAAATTCCCAAAAACACCAAAGAAAAGGAAAAAGCTATTGCGGCCAGAATAGTGTCGCAGCAGAAAAACATCAGGGCAGTTTACAAGAGGATAGGCGGCCACGAGGGAAAGCTGCGCCTGCAAAAGCTCAAGCACATATTCGGCGAAAAAAGGACTGTTACTGTTCATAAGGAGAACGGCGTTTCGCTAAAGCTTGACATAGCAAAGGCATATTTCTCGCCGCGCCAGGCAACAGAAAGAAAAAGGGTTTTTTTACAGATAAAAAAGCCAGAAACAGTCCTCGTTATGTTCTCAGGAGTAGGACCTTTTACGGTGTCTATTGCGAAGAACACGCCTGCAACCTCTGTTTACGGAGTAGAACTCAACAGGATTGCGCACAAATACGCACTGAAGAATGCCAAGCTTAACAAAGTCGAGGCTAAGGTCACTTCCCTATATGGTGATGTTCATAAAATAGTGCCCAAGCTCAACAAAAAATTTGACAGGATAATAATGCCGCTCCCAAAAGGCGCAGAGAGCTTCCTTGATGTTGCCTTTGCGGCTGCAAAAAAAGGTGCAATCATTCATTTTTACGATTTTGAAAAAGAAGATGACATAACTGAAAAATCAGTCGCAAAAGTTGCGGCAGCCTCTGTGGGCGTGAATAAGAAAATCAGAATCCTAAGCGTTGTCAAGTGCGGCCAGTTGGCGCCAAGGGCATACCGCGTTTGCGTTGATTTCAAGATTCTTTAGCGGCAACAACAGCGAAGGTTTATATACGCCTTTTCACTCCCTTGCCTTGCGTGCGATGATCGCGTGAACACCCTCGGATGACCTTCTTAAAAAGAATGTCAATCAAGAAACAGACACTCTTGAGCGAAAGGTCGGTGATGAACGGGAGTAACTGGAGAGCACGCAACTAATTCCCAGCAACCAAAATCTTTATATGTGCTCAAATAATCAGACGTCGTATGAAATGGTTCCAGTATTCTCTGCTTGCCATGTTTTTCTTGGCACTAGTGGCGTTGACAGCCAAGTTTGTTCTGAATAAAGGAGTAAAAGTTCCAGTGCTGCTGTTTTACGCTCTTGTTTCTGGAACCATCATCGCTGCAGCTTATGTGCTTTTCACTAAGCAGCCCCTTAAGATTGAAGCACTCCCTCTCACAGTAATAGTAGCCCTCATAGCATTTTCCCTGATCGGGAACTATTTTTATTTTACGGCTGTTAATGTTGCGCCAAACCCGGGATACGTTTCCGCAGTTTTGGGTTTGGAAACTGGATTAGTGGCCATTGCATCAATCGTACTTTTCAAATCAGAAATAACGCTAATTAAAGGATTAGGGATGGCCTTGGCTGTCCTTGGCGTTGTACTGTTGAGCTGGAAATAGTAGAAAAATAATCCTTCACAACTTATTTATCCAAACATGGCAGCGTATTCTGTGCCTTCAACTTCGTCCTTGCTCTTTAACTTGGCTATGGCGCTCATGAAGTCCCTCGTCTCAACAGAACCGCGCTCTTCCCGTATGGCAAAATAGCCGGCTTCGGTGCAGACAGACCTTATCTCTGCGCCGGTAAGGCTTTCTGTCATCTCCACAACCTTGTCAAAGTCAATCTTTGCAGTGTTCATTGCTTCTGTATGAATCCTGAATATGTCCTTTCTTGCTTCTTTCGCAGGCAACGGGAAATAAATATGCCTTTCCAGCCTTCCCGGCCTCATTATTGCAGGGTCAAGTATGTCTTTCCTGTTGGTGCAGCCTATTATCTTAACGTTGCCCAGCCCCTTGAAGCCGTCAATCTCGGAAAGAAGCTGCATAAACGTTCTCTGAACTTCCCTTTCACCGGATGTCCCGATATCAACCCTTTTCGCTGCCATAGCGTCCAGCTCATCAATGAAGATTATTGTCGGGGCTTTTTCCCTTGCTATCTGGAAAATTTCCTTGACGAGCTTTGCACCTTCCCCAATGAATTTCTGCACAAGCTCAGAACCCACAATCTCTATGAATGTTGAATTGGTTGCAGTAGCAACAGCTTTTGCAAGAAGTGTCTTGCCTGTTCCTGGCGAGCCGTGCAGAAGCACACCCTTCGGGGGCTGGATTCCGATCTTCTCAAAAAGCTCTGGCTTGTTCAGAGGCAGCTCAACTATTTCCCTAATCTCCCTTATCTGCTCTTCAAG
>JAHFTU010000001.1:32458-47515 GCA_023269295.1 Candidatus Woesearchaeota archaeon
TTACTCAACTGATTTTGTCAGCCTTACATCCTTCACCAGGACAGCAGGCGTGATTGTCGGGACCTCAACCTCCCAGCCGAACACAGGCTCAGGCTCTTTCCCGACGGCTGCAGTGTTCTGCAATATCCTTATGAGGTTGTCGCTTATCCTGAGCTCCTTAACAGGGCCAGTCACACGCCCATTTTCTATCAGGAACATGCCATCTCTCGGGATTGTTGAAAAGTCCCCGCTCTCGTAATTCTGGAACCTAGTATACCAGACATTTGTCACTATCAACCCACGCTTGACCTGCCTTATCATTTCCTCCTTATTAAAGTTTCCATTTTCAAAAACAAGATTGAACGGGTTTGGGGTGACAATTCCGGCATTGGCCGTCGTTTTTGTCTTGTGGCGCCGGGCAGTTGACGTGTTGTGCAAATATTTTTTGAGCGTGCCGTCCTCAATAATGACATTCTTCTGCGTGGGCACGCCTTCCTCATCAAATTTTACGCTGTCAAAGCCATTCGGGAGAGTGCCATCATCAACCAATGTCACGTTATCACTGCCGACTTTCTTGCCAAGCTTGCCTGCAAAGCACGAGAGCTTTGACTCAACGTTAAATATTGAGGCTGCCTTGCCCACACTCTCTATGATGTTTGCGAATGGCAGCGGCGAAAATATCACGTCATAATTTCCAGGCACCCCAGGCATAGGGTTGACTGCCTGCTTGGCAATCGTTGCAGCCCTTTCAGCGCTCGCTTCCGGAGTGAACTTCCTGAGCACCCTTGAGTTGCAGATGTGGTGCCCTGAAGCGTACTTGTCAACAAAAACCCGCATTGAAAAATAAGCTTTAGTTCCCCTGTCCTCAGCCTCAACGCCGTTTGAAGTCAAAAGGTAAGAATTTGAAACCGTTGTCTCAAAAATCCCGGCAGCCCTTGCAGCGCCATTCCTCTTTGCAACGTTGATAGCCCCGTTAAGGAGGTCTACGGCCCTGTCGCCAAGCTCTGCAACCGCCCTGTCATAGGTTTCAGGGATTTCCTTATAGCTGAAAGGCCCCTCGGCTATGCCCATGTATTCCTTGTTCGGGACAGCCGCCGCAGCAAACTTCAGAATTTTTGATACAGCATCGTCAACAGCGGGCTTTCCCAGGCTTCGTATGCTTGTGCCGACAAGCTTCCTGTCAATTGCAACAAAAACATTCAGCTTTTCCGAATGCCAGCTCTGAGTGGTGCTTATAGTGCTGTTTGAAAACTTCAGCTGGGTTGCTTCCTCGGTGCCAGCGCTCACGACAACATCATCAGCGCCTTTGCCCTTGAGCTGCCTGACAAGATAAGCTGCGATTGATGCAGGGTTGTTTTCCTTCGTTTCCATCCCGGCTGAAGCAGCAGTTTTTTTCATTTCAATTTCCCCTAAAAGCTCAATCTCACGTTTCTTATCCGCATGCTCGGGCCGCCAAACCACACAGGGATTGCCTGCATCGGCTCGGCCTTGCCGCAGGTCCCGGCATGGTACTCCATGTTCTTGGCTGCAGCATCAACAGAGCCCCACAGCTTTGGCGTGGAAATCTCTATTGTCGGCCTCCACACAGGCTCGCCAAGCCTGCCGTTCTTAATCATGTAGGCCTCAGCGCCAGTGTACTTTGCATTAAGGCGCTTGTCGTCAATATTCCACTCCATGAAGTTCTTGAGAAACACGCCGTTCTTTACTGATTCTATAAGCTCATCCTCATTGTACTCGCCAGGCTTGACAATTGAGTTCGCCATCCTGACGATAGGCTCGCGGTCATAGCCGGTTGCCCTTGAAGAGCCGTTGCTCTTTGTGCCGAGAATAGCAGCTGTCTCGCGATTGTGAAGAAGCTCGGTGATTATGCCTTTCTTGATGAGCCACCGCTCCCTTGCCTTGATGCCCTCATCATCGTAAAGATAGTAGCCAAAGCTGCCTGCTATTGTCGGGTCATCGACAATGTTCACAGCAGGCGAGCCAATCCTAGTGCCAAGCATATTTGTGGAAATGAAGGATTCACCAGCCTGCGCTGCCTCCCTTCCAAGCACCCTGTCTGCCTCGTAAGGATGGCCGACGCTCTCGTGGACCATTATGCCTGTTATCTGCGGGGCGACCACAAGGTCAATCTTTTCCTTTGGCGCAGCCACAGCCTTCTTTATGTTGTTATGAGTCGCTTTTACCTCTGAAGCAAGCAAATCAGGAAAATTACAATCGGTGATTTTCTCAAAGCCGCCGGCAGCGCCGTACTGCCAGTACCGCTGTGCAGTCCTGCCTGCCTCCTCCACAGTCACAAAATACCAGAAATCAGTCCTTGGAATCTTTGAGAGAACCCTGCTGCCCTCGCTATTGACAAAATATTTCTCAGTGTAAAAGTCAGACATTGAGAAAAACCTGCCTGGAACATTGACTTTGGTGGCTTTTATCGCCTTTTCCGCATCAAACAAAACCTTAAGCTTATCTTTAGGGCTCAGGTCTGCCAGCTTGACTCTTTGCTTCACTTCGTAATTGGCAACTTCAGCCTTTGCATCGCTCATAATTATCTTTTCACCAATCCTCGAAGCAGCTGCGGTGAGCTTTGCAGCTTTTTCAACAACCCCCTTTATGTTCCCCCTTGAGATGTTGTTTGTTGAGGCAAAGCCAAGAGTGTTTTTCATAACCACCCTGACACCAATGCCCTGAACCCTGTCAAAGCCCGCAACCTGAGGAACGCCATTCTTCAATACAAACCCGTTGACTACTGTTGACTCAAGCCTTGCGTCAGCGTAGCTCGCCCCAATCTTCCTTGCAAGGTCAATTGCAAACGTTGCAAGGTCAACATCCAGAGTTTCATTAGACTTTGCAGATACAGATTCAGCAGACTTAACAGCCATAAAAAATTCCCCAAAAAGCCCCAGCAACTAGCAAATATATAAAGTTTATTGGCGGCCAGTGCCTGCTAAAAACTTATCCAGCTTAACAACCCGGAACTTGTCAAATTTTATTGCCTTAAGAAAGTGCCTGTTTTCAGAGACTAAGTAGTCTGCCTTCTCACTCTCGCAAAAGGATGCTACGACCACGTCGCCTTTTCTTAAACCTTTCCGCATATATTTATCAAATAATGCCTTTGGCAGTTTTTCCTTGCTGAGCACAACATCACTCCTCAGCAATAAGGCATAAAACTCTTTTTTTAATTGTTCACTTACGTTTCTCAAAACCTCCTTGATTATAAGCTCATTGATCCGAATTGAAACGCCCTCAATCTGAAAAACTTCTTCAAGCCGTGCTTTTTTATTCAGAAAATTAATGTATTCATTACTGTCAAGAATAATTATCAACTCGCTTCCTCAAACCAGCCTTTGTACTTTTCACGCCACAATTCGTCTCTAGACATACGAATTCTTTTGATAAGCTCTTCTTGTGTCAAGTTAGAGGTGTCCTGCCCCTCGGATGCTTCCTCACCAAACCATTTATTCAGCAACGCCTTCTTTTCCAAAAGGCTTTTGTCAAGTAAAAGCTCATTCTTTATGCTCTCCCTTATAAGCTCGGAAAAATTTGAATATATGCCTTCGTCTAGCAAAATCCTCGATTTCTCCACCAGCCGTTTCGGTAGGGTTATGTTTATTCTTTGAAATTCAGACATAATGCGCATACAATACACACTAATATTTAAACTTTTCTTTTTCGGAGAAGGAAAACTTACCTATCTTGTAATTTCAAAACTCCTGACATCTTCCAAAAGCTTTTTGGCCTTCGCGTTTGTAGCAAAATGCTTCCTAACAGGCTCCAAAAGCTCGTCCAGCTTTTCAGCAACAGAATTTTTCAAGTCCATTGGGTGAATTTTCCCCTCAGCGTACAGCTTTTCAAGCTGGCTGTATCCCTCAATGCTTAGGCTGCCTCCAAACTTATCGGGGCGCTTAATCTCCAAGACATCAAACTTCTCAAAAATAATGTAGCGGCAGTACTCCATAATGGGATTTTCCTCAACTTTCTTCTCAGGGCAGTACGCCTTGCTTATCTTGCGCTTTATGTCCTCGGCCGTGTCTGTCATGAAAATTGCAGTATCTGGCTTGGACTTTGACATCTTCAGCTCAATTGCCCTCTCTGCAGCATCTTTGATTTCTGTTTTTGGCTCGCTCAGCCCCATCAGCATGTGATGGCTCACAACAACAGGCTTTCCGTAGCCAAGCTTAGGGCCAACCTCCCTTGCGAGTATGTTGACCTTGCGCTGGTCCATGCCAAGCTGGGTAATGTCCGCCTTCAAATGGAAAATGTCCGCGCACTGCATGCATGGATAGAAAATCTGGGCTGCGCTGAGCTGCTCAGATTCTTTCCTGCCCATGATTTGGCTGCAGCGAACAATCCTCTGCACTGTGCTGTTCCTCGCAATCTGCACAACCTTCTTCCAGTACTCATCATCAGCCATGACGTCCTTAGCCCAAAGAAACTCAACATGCTCTGTTTTCATGCCAGAGACCTTCCAAACTTCAACCATATAATCGCCAGCAACGCGAATCTTCTCCAAGTCGCCTCCAAGCTTGTTGTTCATCCAGCCAAACCAGTCAGCAACCCACATCTTGAACCTGCAGCCGGCCTTAATCATCTTGTTGACATTAATTGCCCTAAGAATACCTTGCGCTATGTGCATCTGCCCGCTTGGCTCAAAGCCATCATAGGCTATTGGATGGTCTTTCGTTTCAAGAAGCTTCTTCAGCTCCTCAACAGTCAGAATTTCCTCACCGACTTCCTTGATAATAGAAATGCGCTCTTCAGTGTCCATAATAGCAGATGCCCCAGAGTATGATTTAAATCTTTTTGTTTTTATGGCAATCCCGAAATGTTTTCAAAAAATCCGCAAACATCACGTTTTTTGATCAACCTTTTTGGCAAAAAGGTTGTGCACTGGACACTGGACAGGCCCGGGCAACCTATTTAAACACAAACACCTATTTTTAAGCCGTAATGGAAGCTGAAGCAGAGGTCATGAATAAAGGACAGGTTGAAGTTGCAGAAGAGGCAATAGCTGATTCAGAAAAGCCAGCCCAAATTATTTCAGTCACAGATCTGTCATCTTACCTATACTGCCCGAGGGTGCTTTACCAGCAAAAGGTGCTCGGCTACGAGGAAAAGCTTAACCAATATATGATATTGGGGGCTGTAAGGCACAACTTTTACGATCTGGCGAATAAACATGAAGAAAGCATAGTTGTGCATCTTCCAACCGGCGCGGCTAAGGAGGAAATAACAGCAGCTTACGCCAAAACTTATGAAAACCTTCTCAAGTCAGCTGTCATGGGGCATGCGAAATCCCTTGCTCTTTTTGATATCCAGCCATTCGAGATTCTCCCGCAGCTTCAGCAAATAGCAGTAAGCGAGGCAAGCGAAAGAGCTGGGAACGTACATAGGTTTTCAGCAGAGCACAACATTTTTGGCGACGAGCTCTGGCAACTGCTTGTGCCGAAAATATTTACAGAAGTCAAGCTAAAATCTCCACTACTAAGGCTGAAGGGGACTGTCGACAGGATTGAAGTTTACGAGAACTCAGTGCTGCCAATAGAGCTGAAAACAGGGAAAATGGCAAGTGACGGCGTCTGGCCGTCGCACCGGGTCCAGGTTGCAGCGTACATGATGCTACTCCAGGAAAAGTTCAACAAGCCAGTTGGCCAGGCAGTCATCCGCTACCTTGACCACAACAGAAGCAAAACAATAATGCTGAACCCTTACATGGAACTGGAGGTAAGGGAACTGACAGAGAAAGTGACAAGGCTGCTTCAAAGCAAAATAATTCCGAAGCCATGCGGAAGGGAGAGCTGCCGTTGCAGCACGTAAGACTTTGCGTTTTTCGTCACGCAAATCAGAAGAAAAAGCCGCAGCCATCACGATTGACATTAAAGTCAATTCCACAACATTTAAATATAAGCTCTGCCCAGAAAATTATCATTTCATTAGCATTACAGAATAGTAACTAATAGCTTTTGAAACAATAATTGTGAGTTGCAGGGTGTTTTTAATGGCCGATGATGATAAAAAGTTTTCTAGGCATATAATTGGAAAAGTTGTCGTAAGCAAGTCAGGCAAAAGGTTTGGCGAAGTCGCAGACATAGTTTTTGAAACCAAAACCGGCGAGCTAATCCACCTTGTCCTTGCAAACCCGACCCCCTACATCCAGAAGCTCGAGCTTGAGCGCGATGGTGAGGGAAACATCCTCATCCCCTTCAGCGCAGTCATTGCCATGGGCGACTTCATGGTCATTTCTGAAGAAGATATAGTATGATTTAAGCTTGTTTTTTTCTTAGGAAACCTTTATATTAAATCCCTCTTCCCGAACTGCCCATGGACAGCGCGTTGTGGGCGGAAAAATACAGGCCGGCTGACTTCAGCGACATTATCGGCCAGGAAGAAATAGTTAGCAGAATCAGGGCTTTTGTAAAGCACCAAAACCTGCCCCACCTCATGTTCTCAGGACCACCTGGAGTGGGAAAAACTTCAACAGCGATTGTTATTGCAAAGCAGCTGTATGGAGAGAACTGGCGGCAGAATCTCATCGAGCTCAACGCGTCGGATGAGAGAGGCATAGACGTAATCAGGACAAAGGTAAAGGACTTTGCCAGGACAAAAGCTCTGGGAAACGTTCCCTTCAAGATTTGCATACTCGACGAATCAGACTCACTCACAAGAGAGGCGCAGCAGGCGCTGCGAAGGACAATGGAAAACTACACGTCAACGTGCAGGTTCGTGCTCCTCGCAAACTACCCATCAAAAATAATTGAGCCAATCCAGAGCCGGTGCGCCATATTCAGGTTCAAGCCGCTTTCTGAAAGCGAGATTGGCAAGATAGTTGACAAAATAGCCACAGCCGAGAAATTAAGCATAGATGCAAAGGCAAAGAAGGCACTCTTTGAAGTTTCTGAAGGCGACTGCAGGAAGCTTGAGAATGTCATGCAAAGCTGCGCTGTGATGTCTGATAAAGTGACCGAAGAGCTGATATATTCCGCAGCCGGGGTTGCAACCCCAAAAGAAATCAAGGAGGTCATTGCCCTTGCATTCTCAAACAATTTCCAGAAGGCCCGTGATAAATTGCTTGAAACAATGCTGGCGCACGGCCTGTCAGGGCTTGACGTAATAAAGCAGCTGCAGAAAGAAGTCCTGGAAAGCAGCATTGAGCCGAAAAAGAAGCTTATGCTGGTAGAAAAGTGCGGCGAGATAGAGTTCAGGATGAGCGAGGGAGCTGACGAGTTTGTCCAGCTTGAGGCGCTGCTGAGCCAGATTGCGCTGGCTGGAATCAAAGATTAGGCTTCTCGATTTTCCGATTGACCGCTTTTAGCAAAAGGGGTCATGCCAGATTGCCTTAGCAGGGCTAAACTAATTTTCTGATATAGCAAAGATTAAATACCCTTATTTCCAAAAGACAGCTGTCAGGGCGTAAAATGGGAAGAGAAAAAGAGGTTAGAAAAGAGAGTTCTGGAAAGTCAGAGGAATCAGGCCTAGTTTACAGGGTGTTTCCTGTAGTAACAACAGAAATACCGCAAAACAAAAACCAGCCCTCATACGAATTCCAGCTCAGGCAGCTTACTGCCCAGCTCATGCAGAAATCAAACGAGCTTGAAAGGCTCCGCGATTATGTGACAAAGCTTGAGGAAGGGGAGAACGGCCTCATCCATGAGCTAACAAGGCAGCTCGCCACAAAAGACGAGGAGATAAGCAGGATAGCCGCGCTCTACGCAAAGAAGGAGGCAGAAAACAAAAAGCTCTCGATGGCGTTTGAGGCGCACATAATTTCTGAGAAGGGAAATGCCGAGAGAATAAAGGCGCTGCTGCTGCGAAAAGAGCACGATACTTCCAGCCAGACTGAAAGGCTGAGGCAGGAAGTTGAGAGGAAAGATGCGGAAATAACATCCCTACGGAACGCGCTCATCCAAACAAGGGTTCTCAGCAGGACAGAACTCCCTGACAATTCAGCCCACCTAAAGCAAATAGAGCACCTGCAAAAAAAGCTCGAGAATAAGGAAACTGAGTCTAATAGGCTTCAAAGAATATTTCTTGAAGAACAAAACCTCAACAAGTCAGCCCAGTCAAGGCTGAAAGAGCAGATTGCAGCCACAACAAGCCAGCTTGAAGAGCTGAAAGCATTTCTCATAGAGAAGGAAAAGCTTGTCCAAAACCTCGAAGCGGCCTTTGAGAAAAGAATTGCAGCAAAAGAAGAGGAAATGAAGCACCTCAAGGCAGCTATTGAGCACAAGCCGTCAACAGGCATTCACCGCGAAGTGGACAGGCTAAGGTCAGAGCTCCAGATAAAGGAAGAAGCATCAGCAATGATGGCAGAAGAGATGGCAAAGATAAAAGAGCAGTCAGCGCTTATCCGCCGAAGGCTTGAAGAGCGCCAGAAAATATTCTTTGAAAGCGAACGGGCATATGAAGAGCTCATAGGGAAGCTCAGGGAACAGCACGACACAAGATTCAAAGCCCTCGTACAGGAAGCATCCCAGAAAGAGGCAGCCCTGTCAGCAACACTGGAGGAAGAACGGGCAAAGATGAGGAAAGAAACTGCCCTCATGAAAGAAAAAGAGAAGCAGATTGCAGAAACACTCCAGGCATTCACCAGAACATCAGAGCAGCTCATCAAGCTAGGCAGCCCAGCCTCGCTCGAAGGGCAGGATGCATCAGAGCTTGCAGTGCTGCAGGCAAACGTTGAGGAAAGCCGGAAGCAGCTTGAAGAGAAAGGAAAACAGCTCGCTGACCATGAAAGGCAATTTGAGGAAAGGCAGCACTACGCAGCAAAGAAAGAAGCTGAACTCAAGAAGCTGCTCGCCATAACAGAATCAAAGATAACCGAGCTAAAAGCCAAAGAGGCGGCTGTGGAAAGAAAAGAGCAACTCCTGCTCCAGGAACAGGAAGGACTCAACAAGGAGCTTGACGTCCTTGCAAACGCAGGCATAGAGATTGGCAAGTCGAGGCAGTACCTGCAGCAAAAACTTGACCAAATCGGAAGCCTTAGCCAGCCAACACAAACTAGTTCGTATGCTACACAGCCACAACCATTGCCGCCTCAACGGCCAACAGAACAGCCATTCAAGCCACAAACAAACCAGCCACAACCACTCAAACAGCAGCCAACCGCGCAGGAAATGGGATTCGGTGCATCCGGAGTTATCCAGGAAGCCCAGGAAGAAGAGCAATTTGAAACCCCAAGATTTTCAGGAATCTCATCCTCAGCAGCAACACAAGTCCAGGAGGCGCCAACTGAGCTCTCTGATGAAGAAGGCATGGTAGAAGCCCCGAAAACAGCGACAACAACCAGAGCAGCAGAGATCCCCAAATCACAGCCAAAAGCAGGAGCCACCCCAAAAATAAAGCCAGTGAAGCTATCCAAATTGCAACAGAAAAAACTAGCCAAGAGGCTCAAGGCAGAAGCCAAAGCCGTTGCCAAAGCAAAACTGAAAGGAATAGTTGCAAAAAAAGCCGCAAAGCCGCTGCTGACCCCGCAATTAAAGCCGGCAGGCCCAAGAAAGCAAACTGCCCCAATCGCAAAGGTACCACAGGAAGAAACAGCCATAGGGGCACGGGAAGCAGACGGCCGCGCCGACGGTCAGGAGCTTTTTACTGAGATGGGCGGCTACTCTGAAGTTGACGAAATCAAGTCAATAGCCGAAGTCGGTCTTCAGCACGGCGACTCGATAGAGCAGATACGGGAATCACTCTTGGTGTCTGGGTATTCCAAGCAGAACATTGAGAAGGTGCTGAGCGGAATTAAAAAATAAGCTTTAACCGAGCGTTATTAGCTGCGCAACGCTTTTTCCATGTCCTTCAAATCGAAAACAACGAATCCTTCCTTTCTCAGCTCTTCTTTTCCAAAAACTCTTTTACCAAACAATCCAAAATAATCCTTTTTCCTTTTCCACCCCACAAACTTCGATTTCCCCTCCAACTCTTCCAAAATATTCCTCGCTTTACTCTCACTCAAAGCAGACCATTTGCACTCAAAAAACAAAGCCTCTTTTTTATTCTCATCCAAACACACCAAATCTATCTCCTTATCCTTATGCCACCACCTTCCCAGCTTTGTCTGCCCTATTGGAAGCCTAAAATTACGTACAATCTGCTTGCAAACGTTTTCAAATACAAACCCGATATACCTGTCATAATCCTTCGCGAAAAATGTTTTAAGATGGGCAATTTCACCTATCTCTATGTCATCTTTGAACGGATAAACATAACTCAACCAAAAGCTGAAAAAATTGTCACTTATTTTGTAAACGTAATTTTTCCTTTTTGGCACATTAACAATGACAGGCGACTCTGTTGCAATAAATTTCAAATCAATCAATACCTTTATGTACTTATTTATGTTTGTAATTTCAACCGAGCTTTTTGTAGCTATTTCATTCAACTTGCTGGCTCCCTCAAAAATGCTCCTCATGATGCTTAAATATACCTCAACTTCCCTTAATTCCTGTGCAAGCAAAAATTCAGCCTCCTTGTTTAAAATAGACCCGCTTTTCCAAAAAGTACAATTAACATTTTCCGTGAAGCTCTTGCCAATTTCAAATTCTTTAATATAAAACGGTACGCCATCCAAAGCTCCGTACGCTTTGATAACCTCGTCCAAGTTCCATCTCGGGAAGAATTTAACAAATTCCCTAAACCCTAGCCTGTTAACTTCTATCTGCCCTGTTCTCCTGCCATACAGCGGGCTCTTATACCCCAAGACATCATTCTCCATTATGCTTACATAAGAACCGCACAGTATCAAAAAGATGTTTTTACCCTTCAACACTTCATCCCAGAGGTGCTGAAAGTCTGACAATATCGACGTGTCCTTTTCTACCCAAAACGGGAATTCGTCTATAACCACAACAAGCCTTTCTCCCTGTTTATGATTACATATCTCTTCAAAAACAGCATCCCAGCTTTTTACTTCCTGAATGAAAACATTGAAATCTTTCGAGAACTTTAGCCTAAACCTTTCAAGCTCGTCCCCCAGCCTCTTCTTTTTAGCCAGGAAATAAAAATGCGGCTTGTCTTTTATAAACTGCCTTATAAGCTCTGTTTTTCCAACCCTTCTTCTTCCGTATATCGGAATGAGCTCTGGTTTGTTTGAAGCATACTTATCCTCCAATATTTTCAGTTCCTGCTCCCTATCAATAAAATGTAGTAACATGTTACTAAGTATTACGATACTAATATTTAAATGTTTCTGTTACAACAGTAGTTGGAGGGTCGCTGTTCTTGGACCGGCTTGCTTAAGCAAACTGCCCAAACCACAGAAGCACCACAGGAAGAAACAGCCATAGGGGCACGGGAAGCAGACGGCCGCGCCGACAACCAGGAGCTTTTTACTGAGATGGGCGGCTACTCTGAAGTTGATGAAATAAAGTCAATAGCTGAAGTCGGGCTGCAGCACGGCGACTCGATAGAGCAGATACGGGAATCACTCTTGGTATCCGGCTACTCAAAGCAGAACTTGACAAGGTGCTGAGCAGCATCAGGAAGTAGTTCTAATAAGTTTTATGTTAATGCACCACCATTTTCAACACAAACCGTCCACTGCGCTTCTATACACTCCTGTGTTCCAGCCTTCCCACCAGTAGTTGTGCATGCTTTCTTAGCTCCAGGTTGACAGGCTCCTGTCACACCTGCTGTTTGTATACCACCGCCTCCAGAACTGCTTTCAAACCCCGGCAGGTGCTTCACAAGAAGCTTTGTCGAAGCTGATATAAGGTGGTTGTAGTTAACAGTTACAGTCGCTTTTTGCACAGCGTCAAAGCTAACACCACTCTGTATGCACGTGATAGAAGCTTCACCATTAGTTAATCTCACATCACCATTTACCTCCTGGACATTGGCTGGATTATCAAAGCCACTGCAGCTCAAGCCGGTCACTCCAGTATTCAAAGTAACCCTAACAATGTTTTCCTTGGCGAAATTTCCCTTCTCACAACCCCCGTCCTTATTTGTGGCGGCTATAGCTTCCGGCTTAAAAAAGCTGCCTGTGCCGTCAGCCTTAAGCGTAAACTTGAGTATGACCTTCCCAGCACCGCCTACAGCTTCATCAAGAGAAACAACGTGTAATGGAGCGCCGGAGCTAAACATCGGCTTTGTACCCTTAACATCACATACTCCTGCAGTTGGCCTAGTGAGATCCTGCCTCATGCAGAAGTCGCCAACAGCCTTCGTCTGGTAATTGTAGCAAAAATCAGCCTGTAGCGGGAATTCCGCATTGCCCTCTAGCAGCTTTTTGTAAGTTAATCCCTCGAACTTGATTTCGTCGATACCACCCTGTATCTTGCCCCCTTCCGGGTCCTTTTTAACGCCATCAAGTTTGTACTTCGGGTCAGTTTTGCCAGCTAAACCAGAATAGAGAACGTTCTGCAAATTCTCGGGCTTTGTTTTGCCCGTCTCAACAAAGTCCTGCGGGTAAATGCCGCCCAATGTCACCTTAAGCTTGCTTGCTGGAATGTCGCGCTCACCAACATTCTCGAGGCGTAGTATCACGTCAAAAGACATCTGCTTGTTATCAAGAATTTCTTTCGGCGGGGCGTTGTCAAGAAAGCTAACCCTCAAGCCTTCCGAGCCGCCAATGAAAGGCGTTGAGGAAGAAGATACCGCACCCTTGCCGCCACCCTGGCAGCCAGCAACAACAAGCGCCATAGCCAGCAATACCAGAACTAACACACCCTTTTGCATTTTATATCAAAACTGAAAAATGTTGTATTTAAATGTTTCTATGGTTTTTTTAAGCTGGCTCAGGAAGGCAACTTTTCAATATGACCAACTACCAGAAAGATTTATATTCTTTCACTAATAGGGAAATACCATATGTTCAATCCATTTAGAGTTTTTGCTATTCAAAAAAAGACATGCTTGTTTTTTTTCATGATAGCCCTAGCAATTACCTCAATTTCTACCGCCGCAGCATCTACGCCCATATATGTGGGCGTGAACGATATAAGTGTGACAGAGGATATGAGTGGGCAAAAACTTGCAGATTTCGTAGGAGACTGCAAACAAATATTGGAGGCGTTCACCTTTATTTCGGGGCCTGAGCCAATTTCTAAAGAGGTGCTGGCAGCTCGCAGTGAAAAAGATGGTAGTATGCTTTCCAAGGCGATACCAGCAAACATGGTTGGAAAAGGTCTAAGAATCCGGTCAGCCCAGGCTTGCACCCTTCAGACAAAAGGCTATCCGGAATACTTGCAGCAGGCCTCTAAACTCGCCTCTGGCTGGAACTTTATTTCTGTAAGCAAAGGAATGGTTGGCAAATCCTTCAACGACATAAGCAATACCTGCAACATTGAGAAGGTAAGGCTTTATGCGCCAGCAGCATGCAAATCTTCAGCAAGTGAAGACGTACAAGCTTGCGGCGGCGATTACCTTATAATAAGCCCAGAGACAAAGCTGTCAGAGTACTACCGAGGCAAAGGAGTATGGGCAAATGCGCAATCTGACTGCGAACTTGATGAAAACGCCAGACCATTTATAGAAGGCCACAAATCCAATGTTGCTGTGTCACAGGATATGGTAGATAAGAAGATTGGTGACATCAAAGGCAGCTGTGATATAGAGACAACATGGTACTATGACGCCAGCAAAACCAGTTTGCCAGAAAACCAACGTTATTCTATTATTTATACGAAAAGCGGCGAGCCATCACCTCCGTCAGCAATAACTGCAGACATGGTTGGAAAAGGATTCTCAATTTTCCTTGCAGAACCCGGAGAAAGATGCCAGCTCAATATGAAGGGCTATACTGAATCGTTTGGGGCAGCGGCAAGGCTAGTCAAAGGCAACAACCTTATTGGAGTGCCAAAAAGCATGACCGCACCTGCTAAGTCATTCAATGACGTCAAAGGCGACTGCCTAATAGAATCTGCCCAAGTTTACAATAATAAGGAAGGCAAAGACATTTATCTCGGTTCAGAATCAAACTTAGGGCCAGAATATCTTGGGAAAGCAGTATGGGTCAAGGTTATCAATGAAAACGGTTGTACACTCAACGACGAAGGAAAGTCAGCAGTGCCCCCGAAAGGCGATGTTGCCGGAAGCGTAGACCTCGTGCCAGAGCTTATTGTAAGCCCGGCAGAAAACATCAAAGGCGGCGATACAATACAGGTTGCACTTCGCGTAAAGAATACCGGGGCAAAAAGCACTAAGGACACGGCTGTTTCAGCAAAATGCGCAGGAACAACAAACCAGAACTGCTGGTCTTTCTATAACATTGTTTACTTTTACAAGGGCACTGAATACGGGCTTAAAGTAATCCCAGACTTAAGCGCAACGGCTGATCTAGCATTTAACGAGATAAAGCCCAGCGGCGATGGGAGCCTCGAAGTCATAAAGCAGCAAGTGAAGATACCTGAAGACTTTTCCGGGAAGATAGCCATCGTGGCGGTTGTTGACTCGCAACAAACCTTCCCAGAGGCAGAAGGTGGCAAAGACAACAATAAACTAACCGTGCCGCTTACCGTAAGAGCCGCAACCCTGCCAAACCTTGTGCCAACAGCGGTAGAGACCATTCCCGTAATAGAGAAGTTCCCAACCACAATTTACACTGTAAAGATTACGGTCAAAAACACTGGCGAAAAGACAGCCAAGGCTGACCAGTTCCTCCAAAACGATGTCTCTATCCTTAAAGGAAGCGAAGAGATTTGCAAGGGAGACAGAAGAGACTTGGAAGAAATCCAGGCAGGAATAAAATACAATGAGCAAAAAGACTTTTATCCCACTGTTAAATCCGTGAACCGCGGGCCTTGCGAACTCACAGACAAAGATGCAAACTACTGGGCTGTCGTGGATGTTGACACGTTAAAAACAAGCCCTGAAGCCACAAAAGGCGCGGTTGCAGAGTCAAATGAGGACGACAACAGGCAAACCTTCCAAATAAAAGGGCCACAGCAATGCTCACCGCTTGGCTCCAGACAAGTTGACAAGTACTGCAGCATTATGGCTGGAACTTGGGTGACACAGAAAGACGAAAGCCAAACATGCGCGCACAACTTCGAGTGTAAAACTGAGTTGTGCATTGGCAAGGACAACAGCAACAAGAAATGCGTCAGCGAGAAGCAAAAAACAGACATACTGAAACTGCTCGGCATTGGCTAA